>JANYAN010000353.1 GCA_025361305.1 Burkholderiales bacterium | reverse complement strand
ATTTCGACAAAGCCGAAACCCTTGGAGCGACCGGTATCGCGCTCCATCATGACCTTGGCGCTGGAAACCGTGCCGTACTGACTGAAGGCCTGCTCCATGTCGCTGTCACGGTAAGAATAGGGGAGGTTCCCCACGTAAAGTTTGTTGCCCATAACGGACTCCTGGAAAAAAAACGCACTACGCGATGGGAGTCCGAAAAACGCAATCAAAACCACGCGAAACCGACAGTCACCGCAAACCAGTGACGCCAAAAACGCCACGCACGGATTATGACGCATTACGCCCGCACAAACCGCCGGCGGCAAAAAAAGGCCTGCTCCGGGGCTAATCGTCACCCGTGTAGTGGCGCCAGCGCCCCAATGCGTTGCGCAGCGTCGACAGTTGGCGCTCGAACAGCGGGCATGCGTTGCACGCCGCAAGGTGAAAGCGCAGCGCGACCCGCTCGGCCAGGGGCAACGCCCGATCCTCCCTGGCAATCAGTAGGGCGGCTACTTGCTTGCAGCTGCGGCGCAGGATCATTTCGCGGGACTGTTGCCAAACCAATTGAGCTCGAGGCACTCACGCAGGCGCAACCGGGCACGGTGCAGCTGGACGTAAAGATTGGTCGCGCTCAGGTTCAGCTCCTTACAGATCTCTTCGCTGGAAAGCTCCAGCCACTCGCGCATCAGGAACACCCTGCCCATGGTGGCCGGCAGCTTCTCGGCGCAGGCCTCGAGCACGGCGAAGAACTGGCGCGTACTGAGCTCCTGCTGCGGGTTGCCCCAGTCGGCAGGCATCGCGGCGAAATGGCCATCGGCCTTGAACATCAGCGCATCCAGCTCGTCGCTGCCGTCGCCCTCGTCACAGTCCAGGCTGACTTCGCGCTGGCGCTGGCGCAGGATGTCGATCACCTTGTGCTTGAGGATTCCCACCAGCCAGGTCTTGAGTTGCGAGCGGTTGCCGAAAGACTGCGGTCTGGACAAGGCAGCCAGCAGCGTCTCGGAAACGGCGTCCTCGGCCCAGGCGTCATTGCGCAGCTGCAGCCGGGCAAAGCGCAGCAGGTAGCTGCGGTGTTCCGCAAGTTGACTTTCGATGGCCATGTAAAGGCCGCAAGGTTACCAGTTGACCTCGCGGTCTGGCGTGGCGCCGATGCGATGAATGGACAGGTCGGCGCCCTCATATTCCTCTTCTTGCGACAGCCGCAGCCCGAAAGCCAGCTTGATCAGGCCATAAACGGCAAAGCCGGCCAGCAAGGCCCAGGCGATGCCCATGACGGTGCCGATCACTTGCGCACCCAGGCTCACGCCGCCCACACCACCCAGTGCCTTGCTGCCGAAGATCCCGGCAGCCAAGCCACCCCAGGCGCCGCACAGGCCGTGCAGCGGCCAGACACCCAGCACGTCGTCGATCTTCCAGCGGTTCTGGGTGAGGGTGAACATGAGCACGAAGATGGCGCCGGCCACAGCTCCGACGGTCAGCGCGCCCAGCGGGTGCATCAGGTCTGAGCCGGCGCAGACGGCCACCAGCCCGGCCAGCGGGCCGTTGTGCACGAAGCCGGGGTCATTGCGGCCGAAGGCCAATGCCGCCAGGGTGCCGCCGGCCATGGCCAGCAGTGAATTGACGGCCACCAGGCCGGAAATCTTGTCGATGGTCTGCGCGCTCATCACGTTGAAGCCAAACCAGCCGACGGTCAGGATCCATGCGCCCAACGCCAGGAACGGGATATTGGAGGGCGGGTGCGCGGAAATGGCGCCGTCCTTGCGATACCGGTTGCTGCGTGCCCCCAGCAGCAGCACCGCCGGCAGCGCCAGCCAGCCACCCATGGCGTGGACGACGATCGAACCGGCAAAGTCGTGAAATTCCTCTCCAGTCGCGACCTTGATCCAGGCCTGGACGCCGAAATGCTGGTTCCACGCCATGCCTTCGAACAGGGGGTAGACCACGCCGACGATCACCGCCGTGGCGAACAGCTGCGGCCCGAAGCGCGCCCGCTCGGCGATGCCGCCCGAGATGATCGCGGGGATGGCCGCGGCAAACGTCAGCAGGAAAAAGAATCGGACCAGTTCGTAACCGCTCTTTTGCGCCAATTGCTCGGCCCCGATGAAGAAGCTGGTGCCGTAGGCAACGCTGTAGCCCACGATGAAGTAGGCAACCGTCGAGACGGAAAAGTCGACCAGGATCTTGACCAGCGCATTGACCTGGTTCTTCTTGCGCACGGTGCCCAGTTCGAGAAAGGCAAAACCGGCGTGCATGGCCAGCACCATGATGCCGCCTAGCAGGATGAACAAGGTATCCGAGCCCTGTTTTAGTGCTTCCATAATTTCCTCATTGGATGAAATGCATGTTATTGGTGCGTTTTGATGAGAATGTCGAATAACGCACCAATATCAAGCAAAAAGTGAGCCAGAAGCGTGCGGAAGATGGCAAAGGCGCCGCTGGGCACGCTGAGACGTGGGCTACTATCGGGCGCCATGGAAGCCTTCCTCATCTCGGTAGGTGTCGTCGCACTGGCCGAAATGGGCGACAAGACGCAACTGCTTGCGCTAGTGCTTGCCGCGCGCTTTCGCAAGCCCTGGCCGATCGTGCTGGGCATTCTGGTGGCAACGCTGGCCAACCATACGCTGGCAGGCGCTGCCGGCGCCTGGGTAACGACGGTGCTGGGTCCGCAGATGCTGCGCTGGGTCCTGGGTGGCTCGTTCCTGGTGATGGCCGTATGGATCCTGATCCCGGACAAGCTGGACGACCTGGAGCAAAAACAGACGCCGCGCATGGGCATCTTCGGCACCACCGTGATCGCCTTCTTCCTGGCCGAGATGGCCGACAAGACACAGATCGCCACGGCGATGCTTGCCGCTCGGTACAGCGCCTGGTGGTGGGTTGTGGCCGGGACCACGGTGGGCATGATGCTGGCCGACGCGCCGGTCGTCTGGCTGGGCGAGCGGCTGGTCCGGCGGGTCCCGATCCGCGCTGTACACCTGGTATCGGCGGCGATCTTCGCCGCGCTGGGCGTTGCTGCCCTGGCCGGCTGGGGTTGATATACTCATTGCCACAGCGCCGATTTGCCCCAGCTTGCGGGCGCTCAATAAATTCAGCTAAAGACCGAAAGCCCGCAACCCGGCCTCGTTTTTAGCGACGCCGGGTTTTGCATTTCTCATGATCGTTTCGCCGCAGTCCATGTCGTTCAGCCAGCCGCTGCCCCTGCGCAGCGGCCCGTCGGTTCGCGACTACATCCTGGCTTTCGAAACGTACGGCACGCTCAACGCCGACAGGAGCAATGCGGTGCTCATCTGCCATGCGCTGAACGCGTCGCATCACGTAGCCGGCCAATACGAGGGGCAACCCGACTCGACCGGCTGGTGGGACACCATGATCGGGCCGGGCAAACCCGTCGACACCGAACGCTTCTTCGTCATCGGCGTCAACAACCTCGGCTCCTGTTTTGGCTCCACCGGGCCCATGCACGTCAATCCCGACACGGGCAAGGTCTACGGCGCCGATTTCCCGGTGGTCACCGTGGAAGACTGGGTCGATGCCCAGGCCCGGCTGCTCGACGCCATGGGCATAGCGCAGCTCGCGGCGGTGATGGGGGGCAGCCTGGGCGGAATGCAGGCCCTGTCGTGGACGCTCCTGTACCCGCAGCGGGTGCGCCACGCGGTGGTGGTGGCCAGCGCGCCCAACCTGACGGCCGAGAACATCGCGTTCAACGAAGTGGCGCGCCGGGCCATCGTCACCGACCCGGATTTTCACGGGGGCCACTTCTACGAGCATGGGGTGGTGCCCAAGCGGGGCCTGCGCATCGCCCGCATGATCGGCCACATCACCTACCTGTCCGACGACGTGATGAACGAGAAGTTCGGCCGCCAGCTGCGCAGGGGAGTCGGGCCAAGGTACAGCACGCAGGACGTCGAGTTCCAGATCGAAAGCTACCTGCGCCACCAGGGCGACAAGTTCAGCGAATACTTCGACGCCAACACTTACCTGCTGATCACCCGCGCGCTGGACTACTTCGATCCCGCGCTCGCGCATGAGGGCAGCCTGAGCCGTGCCCTGGCGCCGGCACTGGCCAACTTCCTGCTGGTGAGTTTCACCACCGACTGGCGCTTCGCGCCGCGCCGCAGCCGTGAGATCGTCAAGGCGTTGTTGGACAATCGGCGCGGCCTGAGCTACGCGGAAATCGAGGCGCCGCATGGCCACGATGCATTTCTGCTCGAAGACCCGCGCTACATGGGTGTGGTGCGCGCGTACTTCGAGCGCATCGCGAGGGAACTGGCATGAGCGATGCGCTGACGATGCAGTCGATCGCCCGGCTGGTGCCGCCGGGCTCGCGCGTGCTCGACCTGGGCTGCGGGGACGGCGCGCTGCTCGACCTGCTTCAGCGCGAGCGCGGCTGCAGCGGCTACGGCATCGAAATCGACGATGCCAACGTGCTGGCCTGTGTCAAGCGCGGCGTCGACGTGATCCAGTTGAACCTCGAGGAAGGGCTGGCCCTGTTCGGCGACCGTTCGTTCGACGTGGTGCTGCAGATCGACACGCTGCAGCACCTTCGCAACGCCGAGACCATGCTGGTCGAGACGGCGCGCGTCGGACGCACTGGCGTGGTCGCGTTCCCCAATTTCGCGCACTGGCCCAACCGCCTGAGCGTTGCGCGAGGGCGGATGCCGGTGACCAAGCGGCTGCCGTTCCAGTGGTACGACACCCCCAACATCCGGGTGGGCACCTACAAGGACTTCGCGCTGCTGGCAACGCGCAATCGGCTCACGATCCTGGACGCTTTCGGGCTGCAGGAAGGGCGCGAGGTCCGGTTCCTGCCCAACGCCAGGGCAGGCACGGCGGTGTTCAGGTTCGAGCGTGGTTGAAAATAAGCCTGCAACGACACAAAGGCCGGCCGCGGTGACGTTCACCGAGGCGCTGAAGTTCTGGCTCAGGCTGGGCTTCATCAGTTTCGGCGGCCCGGCTGGCCAGATCGCGATCATGCACCGTGAGCTGGTCGAACAGAAGCGCTGGATCTCGGAGCGGCGCTTCCTGCACGCGCTCAACTATTGCATGCTGTTGCCCGGTCCCGAGGCCCAGCAGCTGGCCACGTACATTGGCTGGCTGATGCACCGCACCTGGGGCGGTGTGGTGGCTGGCGCACTGTTTGTCCTGCCCTCGCTATTCATCCTGATTGCCTTGAGCTGGGCCTATGTGGCATTTGGTCAGGTGCCTTGGGTCGCCGGGCTGTTCTACGGCATCAAGCCGGCTGTGGCCGCGATTGTCATGCAGGCGGTGTACCGTATCGGCAGCCGCACACTGAAGCACCCGCGCAAGGTACCGCTGCTGTGGGCCATCGCCCTGGCCAGCTTCGTGGCGATTGCACTGCTGAAGCTGGCGTTTCCGCTGGTCGTACTGGGAGCAGCAATGGTCGGCGTGCTGGGCGCGCGGTGGGCGCCCGCGCAGTTCACTGGCGGCGCCGGCCATGGTGCGGCGGCAACCCGCTGGGGCCTGGCGCTGATTGACGACGAAACGCCGACACCGGACCACGCCTTGTTTCGCAAATCACGACTTGTGGCCGTTGTCGCGGTGGGCGCACTGCTCTGGCTGCTGCCCATCGGCGTGCTCGTCGCTACGCAGGGCTGGGACGGCACGCTGACCCGGATGGGGTGGTTCTTCACCAAGGCAGCGCTGCTGACTTTTGGCGGTGCCTATGCGGTGCTGCCCTACGTTTACCAGGGCGCAGTCGAGCAGTTCCAATGGCTCACGGCGGCACAGATGATCGACGGGCTTGCGCTGGGCGAGACCACGCCCGGGCCGCTGATCATGATCGTGGCCTTTGTCGGGTTTGTCGGCGGCTGGGTCAAACAGGTATTCGGTCCGGAGCAGTTGTTCATGGGGGCGGCGCTGGCGGCCACCGCCGCCACCTGGTTCACCTTTCTCCCCTCATTCCTGTTCATCCTGGCCGGCGGCCCCCTGGTGGAGGCCACCCACGGCAACCTCAAGTTCACGGCGCCGCTCACGGCCATCACGGCGGCGGTCGTCGGCGTGATCGCCAGCCTGGCCGCGTTCTTCCTGCTGCACATCGCGCAAGGCACTGCGGGCGGTGTCGATGTCGTGGCGCTGGGGCTGGCTGCGGCCGCGGCGGTGGCGCTGCTGCGTTACAAGGCGGGCGTGATCCGGGTCATCGCCGCGTGTGCGTTGGCGGGCCTGGTCCTTCGACTGGCCGGCTGGGCCTGATTCGGGCCAGTATCGGCGCCAGCCGCTATGCTTGTCGCCTCAGTTCAGACTCTGGAGCCAAGTCAATGAAAGAGCCCGTCGGAGTGATCGGCCTGGGTGCCATGGGTGGCGGCATGGCGCGTTCGCTGCGCCGTGGCGGCTACCCCGTCCACGCCTGCGATGCCCGGGCCGCGGCGGCGCAGGATTTCGCCGCCG
>JANYAN010000350.1 GCA_025361305.1 Burkholderiales bacterium | reverse complement strand
TGGGTGTGGGCCCACTCCCGCCGCCACCGCCGCAGCCGCCTGCGGCGAGGGTGATTGCGAATATCGTGACAAGGCCAGCACGGCGCAGCTTCATGCTTGTCTCCTCGGACGTAACGTGACAAATCCAATGACATCACGTCGACCGCCAAAGACCGCCTACAGATGGGTTACAGATGAATTACAACGGCCACCCGGCCACCGACCGTGCAAACCAGGGGGGAACCGAAAAGCGCCTACCGGGACGCGCTCTTGACCGCGACAACGGGCACCCCAGGCGCCAGCCCCCGCGCTTTGACCATATAGCCCTCGTGCAGGCGGCGCAGCGCCGATGTCATTTCCTTGACGGCTCTTTCGGCGTCGCGCTTGCGCAGGTGCGTCAACAAGCGCCGGCGCGAGGCGAAGGTGTAGCTGTGTTCTTCCGAGAGGCCGATGGCTTTGACGAACTGGCGTGTCACTTCCATGATGCCCTCGGTAGTCGCGATCAGGATGGGGTTGTGCGTGATCTTGGCCAGCAGCACGTGGAAGGCCTGGTGATGTGCCGTGCGTTCATCGAAGTTACCGGCCTTTCGGGCCCGCTCGGCCGCGGCCAGGTTTTCTTCAAGCACCGCGATGTCTTCGGGCGTGATGCGTTCGCAGGCCATCCGGATCACCGCCGCACTGACCGAGATGCGCGCCTGGGTCAGGTGCTCGGGCGTGATGGCGCCCAGAAAATACAGGTCGCGCATGCCGTTGACCACGGCGTTCGAGCTGCCCGGCAGAACGAAGGCGCCGCCTGTGGCGCCCAGCTTGAGTTCGATCAGGCCGCTCAGTTCCAGCGCGCGCAAGGCTTCGCGCATGGTATTGCGGCTGACGCCGAACATGTTGGCCAGTTCACGCTCGGGAGGGAGCTTGTCGCCAGGCCGCAGCTTGCCTTCGGAGATGTTGGTGCGCAATTGGCTGGCCACCTCCTGGTAGATGCGCTGGGGACTGATCGGCTTGACCTGGAAGGCCGCTGCGGGAGGGGCGGAAGTTTTCATGCAAGGCGATCCTAGCCTCTATCCACTGATTGAACAAGTCTATTGTCCAATGGTTCAGCCAATGCTGCTACCGGATCACTCTCTGAAAAGCACAGTTACCTGCCTGCCTTGCTTTTCCGGTAGCTCACACGTGCGAGCCGTATGGCGGCAAGCGCGCAGACGATCGCCAGCGGTATGGTGATCGCAAGGACCTGCGCTGCGGGAATGTACTCGGATGCAATCATGAACCAGGTGCACGCCGGCAGAACGACCAGCGCGAGTAACCCGAGCCCGACCGCGGCGCCCGCGATGAGCGATGTATTTGCGCGCAAGAGCCTGGCCGGCTCGGGCCTTGTCATGTGTCGTCTTTCGGGTTGGGCGATCCGCTGTCCGTGTGGGCCGTCGTGCTGAACAGGAACATCGGGCCCGTCTTTCCCTGGAAATCCCGCTTTTGCGCGTGGACACGCGAGGCCACAATGATCGAAGCGACGTTGGCAGGGTCGACGATCGACCCGACCAACGCGGCGTCGAGGCGATTGAAGGCGAACTCGAGACAGGCCATGGCGGCTTCGGTGGCATACCCTCGGGAGCGGAACGAGTGATGAACGTGCCATCCGATTTCGAGGATGCGTTCGCCCTCGACTGTCTGGTAAGTGACTCCGGCATCCCCGATGAAGCGGCCGTCTTCCAGCAGTTCAAGCGCCCACAGGCCGAAGCCGTGATCATCGTAGTTCTTCAGGTTCCAGCCGATCCATCGCGCGTGTGCCTCCCGCGTGTTCATCACCGGGTAGAACTTCGCGGCATAGGGGTCTGCGAAGAGCTCTCCTACAGCGTCGACGTCTGCCATGGTGTAGCGCCGCATGCCCAGTCGCTCAGTTTGCAGTACGTATTGCCTGGCTGCCTTGGGCTCGGCGAGATGGCCCTTTCCGGGAACGAAGTTGGCTTCAATGCGGATGCCGTCGGGATCCTCGAAAAGGACCGAGTAATACCCTGGCGCCCAAGCGTCTTGCCTGGGTGGCCGGATGATTATGGCGCCCAGCGACAGCGCGACGGCGTGGATGCCGTCAACGTCCTCGCGGGACCGGGCGCGAAAGCAGATGTGGTGCAGGCCGGGCCTGCACTGATTGAAGCCACCGGCCGCATGCTCAGGCGCGGCCGGACTGATCGCCACTCCCGTCTTGCCGCCGATGCAGTAGAAGTACTCGGATGTCTTGATCAGGGTGACCATCTCAAGCGAGTGCAGGAGCGTCTCGTAGAACGGAACCGAGCGCTCCATGTTTGACACGGTGAGCTGGATGTGGGCGATTCCGTTGATTGCAGGCACTGTGTGCTCCCGTCCTTCCAACCCAGCCCGCAGGCGGCCTACCGCTTGCCCTGGACGTGCCGGGCGAAATTGTTCAGGATGGCCAGCCAACCGTCACGCTGCTGGTCGGTCGAATGCGTAGATTCGGCGTCGAAGGTTTCGCGTACGGTGACGCCACCGGCGCTGGGGGAAAACTCGACCCGCAACGTCCGGTCGCCGAACGAACATTCAATCAATTGGTTTGGCACGACCTGTGTATAGGTCCCGGCAAAATCAAAACTCATGCTGCCGTCTTTCGCTTCCATGCGTGACGAGAAAGCGCCACCGACGCGCAGGTCGACGGATGCCCGGGTGGTGTGCCAATCGTCGGACGCTGCATTCCACTTCTTGATGTCATCCGGCGTCGTCCAGGCGCGCCAGACTTCCTCGACGGGCGCATTGACGATGGTTTCAACGGTGATCTTCATGTTCGCCTACTGACCGGGTACCGGCAGGCACTCCATCACCTCGACACCTTCGCCCGGAAAGTTCTTGAAGTGAGGATGGTTCAGAAACAACCGAGCGGCCGCTTCCTGCGACTCGGCCTGAATGATGGTGAAGGCGCCCATATTGTTGCGAATGTCGGAGATGCCCGAGACCGCCACAAGCTTGGTACGGCTCAGTGGGCCGCCCATTTCCACAATGGATGCGCTGTTGTCCGCGACCCACTTGTGCCATGCGGCGATACCGGCCGCCTGCCTTTGTGCGCGTTCGGCTTCAGGAAGCACTTCCCATCTGGACATCGCGGCAGGTGAGCCCGTGTAGATGGCAAGGAATCGTTTCATGGAATTCTCCTGTCTTGTGACCAAGGGCTGCACAGTGTCGCACGGTGTCTTGCCCGACCGCAAGGCAGACCGGGCTTGATCGATCGTCAGGCGTCATCGTCGGCAAGGACTGATTGGACAAAGGCACGCGCGTCACGTCCAGAGGGAGCGGCAGGTTTGTTGTTGCCAGTAAACTGGGTGTAGTGCGAGCCGCGGAAGTCCATGCCGAGGTAACCGCAAGTCAGGCGAAAGGGCTCGTCGAACGAAGGTGCAAGCGCCGGTTCCACGCCACAAGCCAGGACAGCAAGCGACTTGCCCCGCAACAGCCGTCCTTCCGGCTTGTGGATCTCCAGCAGGTCGGTCAGGCGGTCAAGAAACACCTTGGCCTGCGCGCTCATGGTGTACCAATAGACCGGAGTGGCTATGACCCAGACGCGATGCGGCAGCATCCGGTTGATGAGCGGAAAGAAATCGTCGCCTTCGTTCTCGAAAGTGTAGGAATAGAAGCCGATCTTCAAGGCAGCAAGGTCTTCAAGGGCCTTGATGCCGGATAGAAACGCACTTTCGAGGAGTCGGTGAGTGTTTCCGTCCTGGCGCGACGACGCAAGCAGAACGCAGCAGGTCATCGGGCTCATTCGGTGCTCCGGTTTTTTGCAAACGATATGTTATCAAGAGCCTTGGTGGATGGACCTCCCATTCGCGATATCACTCGGCAATTTCCGTGCTTGAAAGCGAATAGCTGCACTGATATGTCGAACAGCTAACCTCACTTGCCCCTCGATCCGCAAGACCGCCCGCGCTACAAAGTTCATTCGCATATGCTGTGACCGCGTTGCTGTCGTACGCGGTAACGATGAGTGCTGAGTCAACGCCACGATCCACGCCCCTGATGCGCTGCTCGTTGGTCATTGCCGCCGCCTGTGCGCCTTGCAGAAGGTGTGCGCTGCCAAGACCGGGCATTTGGGGGACTGCCGGAAGTGCCTGGTCTATCAGCCAGCGATTGAGCGGTACTGAATGCAACGCCTCGGGGGTGAAGCGGATCAATGCCGCCGAGCCACCCTGGCCAAAGCCAAAGCTCGCGACCACGGCGCACAGGCCCCGGTTCATACCCCGGTAGTGGGGCATCATTCGGGTTGTCCAGGGCGTCGGGTTGTCCAGCCTCGCCAGGTAGGCTTCCGACGCCAGTGTTGCGAGGTTCTCGACCTCGTACAGGACCATGTAACGAGGCCCTCCGCCGACGGCTAACCAGCGTGTGCCTCTATGAAAACCGGGAATGGACAGACGCTCAGGAAGATGCTCATGCGTGTGCCAGCGATCGTGTTCCTCGACAGCATCGGCTTGCACATCGAATGACAGCAGCATGGCTGCTGAACCAAGAAGGGGCATGCTACTTCCGCGTGTAGATGCCGTCGAAGGCGACACTCCACTGGCCGTTGGCGTCAGTCGACTGCCATAGTTGCCTGACGCTTCCGTCGGCATTGGGCGTCCAGGTGATTCGATGCTTTGTGACCAGAGCGTCGGTTCCGGTGGTCTGTCCCTCAAGTACCATGTTCCCGTTGCGCAGACCGCCTTCGAGTACCAGCAACGTGCCCGACGTATCGACCCAGGTCTGGTGCCAGACTTTTCGCCCAGCATCGTAGGTGTTCAAGCTCTCGCCGCTGTAGCCACGGCCCGTATCGTAACGCTCGTGGAGAACACAACGATCGTATTCGCTTGAAATGCGATTGACTCCGGCAAGTTTGCCGTCCGGTGTGCGGACTTGCCATTCACCAAGCCAGAAGTCGAACGCCCGATGCTCAGAGGCCTCACAGGCAGATGCTGCCATTGCGCCCGATGCAGAGAAAACGGTGAACGCAAGGATAGCGAGACGCTGCCAGAAGCGGTAAGGGGGCAGCATAGGGATGGCCCATGCCCTGCTCATGAAGTGGCTCACGACTTGCCTTGGCGTGTCAGTATCGCCTTGGCATCCTCGAACCCAATCGGCGCCGATGTGTGCTCGTGGACGACGCGCAGGACATGGCCGCTGGTTCTGAGCACCCAACTGATGCGGTTCTGCATTGCGCGAAGCTCCTGGCCCTGGGCTGAAACAGCAGCGTAAGTCACGATGGCGCTCATCAAGGCGAAGTCTTGCCTGTCCACGATGTTCACGTCGTCGAACATGACTCTGACACTCTCGTCTCTCAGCGACGTGAACCAGCCCTCCACGGCGATTCTCCATGCCGTGGCGCCCTCGTATGACCATACGCCCCAGGTGTCGAATACCCTGACTTCGGGGTCATACAGGTGCATGAACGTGTCGGCGTTCTTTGCCAGCACAGCCGACTTGTAGGTGTCGAGCGCTCGCAACACCTGTTTTTCGGTATCACTCACGGTAGGTCTCCTTCTCTGCCTCAGCTTTCGTTGTGGGCGACTTCGATGCGCCGGCGGGTACGTGCACCGACGTCGTAGATGTTGAAGTCGCTCATTGTTCTGCCGTAGAGGTGAAGACTGACCGCGCGAGGTCGCTCTGCCGGAACACCGGTGACGTGAATGTGATCGGGATTCGGGACAAAGCTTGTCACCGCCCCTTGCCGAAGCAGGATGATGCCGCCGCGAGCAAGGTCGATGTCTCCGTCCGAGCCACGGTCGGGCGACAACCTGACGTAGCTGCGTTCTTCCAGGACACCTTCGACCACGCCGACGACACCCCAACTCCCATGGTCATGTATTGGCGTCCATTGACCAGGCAACCAGACCAGCGCATAAAGGGAAAGACTGCTGTCTGATGCCTGGTAGATGAGGTTGCGCGTGTATCCGGCGCTGGTGCTTCTGTAGTGCTGTGGTTCCAGAAACGTGCCAGCGTGCTCGATCAGATCGAGCATCAACGGTGCGAGGGCAAGAACACAGTCTGCGGGGTCGGGGTGGCTGCAGCTGCGGGCTGCTGCCTGGGCGATGAAGGATTCGAGGGCGAAGGCAGTCATTTGCACATCATGGAGCGAAGGGCTAGGCCTCAGCAATCCCGGCAATGGAAACCTTCAGTCCGGGGATGCGCGCCGGCAGCTTGGCGCCCTGACGAGCCGGTGGATTGGATGGGAACCACTTCAGCCACTCTTCATTCATTCCGGCGAAGTCGTCTTCATCTGCCAGCACGACAGTGACGCTGACAAGCTTGTCCAGCGAACTGCCTGCTTCCTCCAGGATTGCCTGCATGTTGGTCAGGCACTGGTGGGTTTGCTCCTGAATGCTTGTGCCCTTGATGGCACCTGTGGCCGGATCGGCAGGGGCTGTGCCTGAGACAAATACCAGGCCAGCGGCCTTGACGGCCTGGCTGTACATGGGCGGCGGTTTCGCTGCCTTGGGCGTAAAGACGATTTGACGAGTCACTTTGCGTCCTCCCATTGAGGTGCGTCGACATTGATCCACTCGGCATTCTGCAATACAACGCAGTAACCGTCATGGTCTTTAAATGTGCGACCCCGGGCGGTTTTGGTGCGAGCCAGGTCGCTGACCGGGCGGGCATTGCGAAGGTGATACATCTCGACTTGGGTTAGGCGGCGCTCTTGGGCCTGCGAAAGTGCCACGAGTCGGCCGGCAACAGTAGAAACTGCCGAACAAGGTAGCCCCACGGGAGAACAAGCGGGACGAGAACAACGCCCATCAAGCAATTGACGAGAGTCTCGCTACCGTAGGCATCGAGCTCACCCGCGCGCCATGCGGGCACGCCAAAGGCAAGAACCCAGATGACCTTCCAAGTCAACTCGAAGAGCAGTACTGGAATCATCTTGACCGGATAGCGGATTCCAAGCGCCGCGAGCAGGCTTATTGCACCCAGTAGAGCAAGAACAACAGTGTTCGGGCCTGTGGCGAGACGACTCGGCATCAGGATTGAAGGCCAGAAAGTGATCGCCAATCCGATAGCCATGAGTGCGTACATGGCTCGCAGAAGGTGCAAGCGAATAGGGCTCAGTTGATCCATAAAAATCCTCCAGACGAATTGCGTTGCGCCGCCTGACGACTAGGCGTTGCCTTTGCCCCGCCAGACATTCGCGTTCTCCTCAAAGTCTGCTCGCTGGGGCCGTACGACGCAGAACCGCTGCCCTGTTGGCGCCTCCATGACCCACCAAGTCTTTACCTCTGCAATTCGCTTGGCGCCAAGCCCTTCCAGTCGAGTTGCCTCAGCCTCAATGTCGTTGGTTTCGATGTCGAGATGAACCCTGCTCTCATGCCGTACCGCTTGAACAAGGATCTTCATCTCGCCGGGTGGGCCTTCGAGCAGTCGATACGGTTCGGCCGAATCGGCATCGGATTCCGCAACCCGGCCGATTGCCGCGGCCCAAAAGCCTGCAGCAGCCTCGACGTCATCGGTTTGGCAATCGATGATGATGTTGCTCAGACGACTCTTGTGCATGATGACCTCGGAAAAGTGGGGAAAATCGTACACGCTAATTCGTACGCGAGGGTTGCCGTTTTCTCCCAGCGCTTTGATTGCGGGTCAAGCCCGCAATGACATGCCCGGCGTAGGGCTAATATGCACGCCGGGCCCAACACACCATGACACCCCTGCCTCTCTTGCCTCTTCCAGCCGGTATCCGGTCCCGCCAGGTCCCTGGCGTCAACGCGTTAGACATGCATGTCCTTGAGGCAGGCTTCGATGAGGGGCCGCGGCCCGTCGTTCTGCTGCTGCATGGTTTTCCTGAGCTGGCCTATAGCTGGCGCAAGGTGATGCCGGCCGTGGCGGCGGCCGGCTACCACGTGATTGCGCCCGATCAGCGCGGATACGGCCGCACCACCGGCTGGGATGGCAGCTACGACGGCGATCTGGACAGTTTTCATCTGCTCAATCTGGTGCGCGATGCACTTGCACTGGTTGCAGCGCTGGGCATCCGCCATGTGCATGCGGTGGTCGGGCATGACTTTGGCTCGCCAGTGGCTGCCTGGTGCGCTTTGATCCGGCCTGACGTGTTCGGGTCTGTGGTCCTGATGAGTGCGCCCTTTGGTGGCGCGCCACGATTGCCCTTTGCCACTTCCGGCGCCACGTCAGCGCCGCCGCCGAACATTCACGAGCAGCTTGCAGCGCTGCCCAGGCCGCGGTTGCATTACCAGCGGTTCTATTCAACGCGTGAAGCCGATGCCGACATGCGGCTGTGTCCACAGGGCCTGCATGCTTTCTTTCGCGCCTACTACCACGTCAAGAGCGCCGACTGGCCGCACAATTCGCCGCGGCCGCTGGCGGCAATGACAGGCGAAGAACTGGCTGTGCTGCCCGAGTACTACGTCATGCAGGCCGGCAACGGCATGGCCGGGACCGTGGCCACCCACATGCCTTCGGCCGAGCACATCGCCGCCTGCACCTGGCTGCCCGATGCGCAGTTGGCCGTCTATGCCCAGGAGTTCGGCCGCACCGGTTTCCAGGGCGGGCTGCAGTGGTACCGCAGTGTGGGCAACCCCCGGCACGCAGCGCAGCTTCTGTTGTTCTCGGGCAGAAAGATCGAGATTCCCGCGTGCTACATCTCGGGCGCCAAAGACTGGGGCGTCTACCAGCGTCCGGGCGATTTCGAGGCCATGCAAAGCGCCGCCTGCGCGGATTTTCGCGGCTGCCATTTGGTCGAAGGCGCGGGGCATTGGGTGCAACAGGAACAGCCCGAGGTCGTGAACGCGCTCTTGGCGGCTTTCCTCAAGTCCGTGTAGGTCCGGTTGATGAATTATCATATGTATACTTATCAATTGGACGATCCTGCTGGAGATTCGGATGAACGACGCGCGCGCTCAACTTCCCGTTCTGGTTGCTGGCGGTGGCATCGGCGGGCTGGCTGCGGCCCTGGCGCTGGTGCGGCGCGGCTTTACCGTCAAGGTGCTTGAACAATCGCCGCAGATTGGCGAGATCGGCGCCGGCATCCAGTTGGGCCCCAACGCCTTCTGGGCATTTGACGCGCTGGGCATTGGCGAGAAGGCGCGCAGCCGCGCCGTCTACACCGATGAAATGGTGATGCACGACGCACTGGACGAAACCCTGGTCGGCCGGATCCCTACTGGCGAAGCCTTTCGCAAGCGCTTCGGCAACCCCTACGCCGTCATTCACCGGGTGGACGTCCACCTGTCGCTGCTCGAAGGGGCGCAAGAGACGGGGCGGGTCGAGTTCCTTACCTCGACCAAGGCCGAAAGGGTCGAGCAGGACGCGGGCGGCGTCACCGTGTTCGACCCGCACGGCGTGGCCCACCGCGGCCAGGCCCTGATCGGTGCCGATGGCGTCAAATCGGTGGTGCGCGCCCAATACGTGGGCGATCCACCGCGCGTTTCGGGCCATGTGGTCTATCGCGCCGTGGTGGACAAGAAGGATTTCCCGGTCGATCTGCAATGGAACGCCGCCAGCATCTGGGTGGGCCCCAACTGCCATCTGGTCCATTACCCGCTGCGCGGGGGCGAGCAATACAACGTCGTCGTCACCTTTCACAGCCGGCAACAGGAAGAATGGGGCGTCACCGAGGGCAGCCCCGAAGAAGTGCAGAGCTACTTCGAGGGCATCTGTCCGCGTGCGCGCCAATTGATCGACCTGCCAAAGAACTGGAAGCGCTGGGCCACCGCCGACCGTGAACCCATCGGCCGATGGACCTTCGGGCGGGCAACACTGCTGGGCGATGCGGCTCACCCCACGCTGCAATACCTGGCGCAGGGTGCCTGCATGGCCATCGAAGATGCAGTCACGCTGGGGGAGGCGCTGCGCGTCAACGAAAACGATTTCGACAGGGCCTTCGCCTTGTACCAGCGCTCACGCGTGGCCCGCACCGCGCGCATCGTGCTGTCGGCGCGCGAGATGGGCCGCATCTTCCACGCCAGCGGCGTGGAACGCCTGGTGCGCAATGATTTGTGGAAGGGCCGCACACCAGAGCGTTTCTACGACGCGATGGAATGGCTCTACGGCTGGAACGTGGACAACTGCCTGGCAGCCTGAGGCCGCGCTGACCCTGGCTACGGCACTCAGCGCTTGAGGACGATGCCAGCCTTCTCGCGGTCCCAAACATGGGCCAGCTGCGCTTCCATCTGCTGCTTCAGCCTGAACTTCTCGATCTTTTGGTTCACCGTCGTCGGCAACCCAGGCAACACCTGGATGTAGCGCGGCACCATGAAATACGACATGTTGCGCGCGCAGTGGTCGATCAGCTCGGTCTCGGTCAGCGTCATGCCTGGGCGCACCACGATGGAGGCACCCACCTCTTCGTCGCCGTCGGCTGTCTTCACGGGGAACACGGCCACGTTGGCAATGGCTGGGTGGCTCATGATGCCGTGCTCGACCTCGAAGGCCGAGATGTTCTCGCCGCGGCGCCGGATGCAATCCTTCTTGCGGTCGATGAACCAGAAGTAGCCGTCCTCGTCGCAACGGACCCGATCGCCCGTGTGGAACCACTGGTTTCGATGGGCTGCCAAGGTGGCCTCGGGCATCTTGTAGTAGCCAGTGGCGGCGCGCCAGGGATCTTGCGAGCGGATCACCAGTTCGCCCACCACATTGGGCGCGCATGGGAAATCGTCGTCGTCGACCACGCGCAATTCGACATTTCGCCTGGCCTTGCCGATCGAGCCAAGTTTGCTGGCGGGCGCGCCCGGCACAAATGCCGTCGCCATGCCGAAATCCGACAGCCCGTAGTTGCTCATGACCTTCAGGCCAAAGCGCTTTTCGAACTCGGCTGCAAACACGGGCATGGGCGACATGCTGACCAGGCGCAGATCGTTGTCCGCATCGTTGGAGCGGGGCGGCTGGGTCCACAGGAAGGTGGACATCGCGCCCAGGAAATTGGTGATCGTTGCCTTGGACGCCCGGATTTCGTCCATGAAGCGCGAAGCCGAGAAGCGCTCCGACAGCGCCATCGACCCGCCGCATACCAGCGCCGCACCGGCAGCGGCCAGCAGCGCATTGTTGTGGAACAGCGGCAGGCACACATAGAAGACATCGGTGCCGCGATAGCCCTGCGCCTCGGTGGCGCCGGTGCCGTAGGTGAGGGCAGCAGCGTGCGAGAGCATGCTGGCCTTGGACGGACCCGTGGTGCCCGAGGTGTAAGAGAGCATCAGCAAGTCGGAACACTTGACTTGCGCGTCCGGTGGCTCGGTGGGCGCGTTGGC
>JANYAN010000341.1 GCA_025361305.1 Burkholderiales bacterium | reverse complement strand
GACCTTGTAGAGCGGCGGCTGGGCGATGTAGATGTGGCCGCGCTCGACCAGCTCGGGCATCTGGCGGAACAGGAACGTCAGCAGCAGCGTGCGGATGTGGGCGCCGTCCACGTCGGCGTCGGTCATGATGATGATGCGGTGGTAGCGCAGCTTGGCCACATTGAAGTCGTCGGCGCCGGTGCTGGTCTGGCCGTTGGCGTTCATGTTGCCGCCTACTTTGCCGATGCCAGTGCCCAGCGCGGTGATCAGCGTCAGGATTTCGTTGCTCGTCAGCAGCTTCTCGTAGCGCGCTTTCTCGACATTCAGGATCTTGCCGCGCAGCGGCAGGATGGCCTGGAACTTACGGTCGCGGCCCTGCTTGGCGCTGCCGCCGGCTGAATCGCCCTCGACGATGTAGATCTCGCACATCGCCGGGTCTTTCTCCTGACAGTCGGCCAGCTTGCCGGGCAGGCCCATGCCGTCCAGCACGCCCTTGCGGCGTGTCATCTCTCGCGCTTTGCGGGCGGCCTCTCGGGCCCGCGCGGCCTCGATGATCTTGCCGACGATGATCTTGGCGTCGTTCGGCCTTTCCTGCAGGAAGTCGCCCAGGGTGCGGGCCACCACGTCTTCGATCGGGCCGCGCACTTCGCTGGAGACCAGCTTGTCCTTGGTCTGGCTGGAGAACTTGGGCTCGGGCACCTTCACGCTCAGCACGCAGGTCAGGCCTTCGCGCATGTCGTCGCCCGTGACTTCCACTTTGGCTTTCTTGGCGAGCTCGGTTTCTTCGATGTACTTGTTGATCACCCGCGTCATCGCGGCGCGCAGGCCTGTCAGGTGGGTGCCGCCGTCACGCTGGGGGATGTTGTTGGTGAAACACAGCACTTGCTCGTTGTAGCCGCTGTTCCACTGCATCGCCACTTCGACACCGATGTTGGTGTTCTGGTCGCTCTGCCGGTCGCCGACGGCGTGGAACACGTTGGGGTGCAGCACCTGCTTGCCCTTGTTGATGAAGGCCACGAAGCCCCTGACACCGCCTGCGCCAGAAAAATCGTCTTCCTTGCCGGTGCGCTCGTCCAGCAGACGGATGCGCACGCCATTGTTCAGGAAGCTCAGCTCGCGCAGGCGCTTGCTAACGATCTCGTAATGGAAATCGCTGTTCTCTTTGAAAATCTCGGTGTTGTCCGGGAGGAAGTGCACCTCGGTGCCGCGCTTGTCGGTTTCGCCCAGCACCTGCATGGGGGACACTTCGACGCCTTCCGCCGTCTGGACGATCCGGTTCTGCACGAAGCCGCGGCTGAATTCCAGCACGTGCACCTTACCGTCGCGCCGCACGGTCAGGCGCAGCATCTTGGAGAGGGCGTTGACGCAGCTCACGCCCACGCCGTGCAGGCCGCCCGACACCTTGTAGCTGTTCTGGTTGAATTTGCCGCCCGCATGCAGCTCTGTCAGGGCGATCTCGGCAGCCGAGCGCTTGGGCTCGTGCTTGTCGTCCATCTTGATGCCGGTGGGGATGCCCCGGCCGTTGTCCACCACGCTGACTGAGTTGTCAGTGTGGATGGTCACCATGATGTCATCGCAATGGCCAGCTAGCGCCTCGTCGATCGAGTTGTCGACCACCTCGAAAACCAGGTGATGCAGGCCGGTGCCGTCGGACGTGTCGCCGATGTACATGCCAGGACGTTTGCGCACCGCCTCCAGGCCTTCCAGGATCTGGATGGCGCCCTCACCGTAGCCGTCACTCGCACCGGCCTGGTGAGCGTCTATCTTGGGCTGGAAATTGGAGCTTTCCTCACCGACCGGGCCTACGTTGACTGCCCCGTTCACCATGTTTTCATCAGACATAAACTGCTTTGCTCAATCGCTTTAAGTACCAAACCCGCCTTTGACAGCGGGTTGGGTGTTGTCTGTCATTGCGGGCCTGACCCGCAATCGACATCAAATTCTCATCGGCATCACCACGTACTTGAACGTGGAGTTCTCGGGAATCGTGATCAGCGCCGAACTGTTGGCATCGGCCAGTTCCATCTTCACCATCTCTTGTTCCATGTTGGTCAGCGCGTCGATCAGGTAGGTGACGTTGAAGCCGATTTCGATCGTATCGCCGCCGTAGTCGATGTCGAGTTCGTCCACCGCTTCTTCCTGCTCGGCGTTGTTGGAGGCTACACGCAGCGTGCCCGGCTCGATGTTCAGCCGCACGCCCTTGAACTTCTCGCTGGTCAGGATGGCGGTGCGCTGCAGGCTGGCCAGCAGGGGCACCCGGCCCAGCGTGACGTGGTTCTTGTGGTTCTTGGGGATGACGCGGTTGTAGTCGGGGAACTTGCCTTCGACCAGCTTGGTGACGAACTCCATGCCGTCGAAGCTGAACTTGGCCTGGTTGCTGGCGAACTGCATTTCGATGGCGCCATCCTTGTCCGACAGCAGGCGCTGCATCTCCAGCACAGTCTTGCGCGGCAGGATGACTTCCTGGCGCGTGTAGTCGCCCGGCACCACCAGGCTCGCATAGGAGAGCCGGTGGCCATCGGTCGCCACTGTCTGCAGCAGACCTTTGTCGACGACCAGCAGCATGCCGTTGAGGTAGTAGCGTATGTCCTGCTGCGCCATCGCGAACTCGGC
>JANYAN010000339.1 GCA_025361305.1 Burkholderiales bacterium | reverse complement strand
CCGCCACGGTGGCAGGCGACGCCGCGCCTGCCACCGTGGCGGCCAACGACCAGATGGCCAAGGAACTCAAGCTTGATGACCCTCAGGATTTCGAGGACGCCAAGCGTGGCTTCGTCGCGCGGCCCACGGGCCAGATCCTTGCCGCCGACGGCACGGTGCTGGCCGACTTCGATGCGTTCAAGTTTGTCGAGGGCAAGGCCCCGCCGACGGTCAACCCGAGCCTGTGGCGCCATTCGATTCTCAACGCCCAGGTGGGCCTGTTCAAAGTCACCGATGGCATCTACCAGTTGCGCGGCTTCGACATCGCCAACATCACCCTGATCGAAGGCAAGACCGGCTGGATCGTGGTGGACACGCTCACCGCTCGCGAGAGTTCCACGGCGGCCATGGCCTTTGCGCGCCAGCACCTAGGCAACAAGCCGGTTTCGGCCATCGTCTTTACCCACAGCCATGCCGATCATTTCGGCGGCGCCCTGGGTGTCGTCTCGCCACAGGAACTGGCCGAGCGCAAGATTCCGGTGATCGCCTCGGAAGGCTTCATCGAAGAGGCGACCAGCGAGAACATATTGGTCGGCACTGCGATGGCGCGCCGCTCGATCTACCAATTTGGCAAGGACCTGGAACGCTCACCCAAAGGCATGGTCGATACCGGCCTGGGCAAAGGCGTCGTCTACGGCGCGATCGGCATCCTGCAACCGACGCACCTCATCACCAAGTCGACCGAGGAGCTGACGCTGGATGGCGTGCGCTTTGTGTTCCACAACGTGCCCGGCGCTGAAGCGCCTGCCGAATTGACTTTCACGATCCCCGAACGGAAAGCCTATGGCGGCGCCGAGAATCTGGCGCAGACCATGCACAACTTGCTGCCGGTGCGCGGCGCCAAAGTGCGCGATGCGCTGAAATGGGCCGACTACATGCAGCAGGCGCTGGACCAGACAGCCGATGCCGAGGTCTATTTCGGCCAGCACAACTGGCCGATCTGGGGCCACGACCGCATCGCCGATTTCATCACCAGGCATCGTGACGTCTACAAGTACACGCACGACCAGTCGGTGCGCCTGATCAATGCGGGCTATACGCCGCGCGAGATCGCCGAAATGGTCAAACTACCCAAGTCGCTCGCGTCGTACTTCGGCGCCCGGGGGTACTACGGCGACCTGCGCCACAACGTGAAGGCCGTCTACCAGTTCTACCTTGGCGCCTATGACGGCAATCCGGCGAACCTGAACCCATTGCCGCCGCAAGAGTCGGCCAAACGCTATCTGGAACTGATCGGAGGCGCCGACAAGGCCGTGGCGGCGGCGCAGTCCGCGTTCGACAAGGGCGACTACCGTTGGGCCGCCGAGTTGCTGAATCACGCGGTGTTTGGCCAGCCCGACCACAAGGGCGCCAGGGAACTGCTGGCCAAAACGTATGACCAGATGGGATACATGTCCGAGGCCGCGACCTGGCGCAACAGCTACCTCACTGCAGCGGCCGAACTGCGCAACGGCCCGCCAAAGAAGGGCATCGACCGCTCCTATGTCATTGAGGCCCTGAAGCAAACACCGATTGAACGCTTCCTGGAAGCCATGGCCGCAGGCCTGGACGGCCCGGCCGCCGAGGGCAAGGACCTGAAAATCAATCTGGTGCTGACCGATCTCAAGGAATCCTACGTGTTGTGGATCGAGAACGCGGTGCTGCACTGGAAGAAGGCGGCACCTGACGCCAATGCCAACTCGACGCTGACGCTGACACGGGACATCTTCGTGAAGATGATGGCCGGCACAGCGGGCGTGAAAGACACGCTGCTTTCCGACGAGCTGAAGATCGGGGGCAGCAAGATCGACCTGGTGCGGTTCTTCACGTTGATCGACAAGGCGCCGGGTACATTCGCGATCGTCACCAAGTAGGCTCCTTTCCGGTTCCGGCGTTCTATTTCTTGCCCTGACGACTTCTCTTGCGCCAGAAGTCAAACTCCTCTTCGTGGCACTCGACATCAACTTCATTGACTCGCGCCATGAGTCGTTCCTGTACGTCTGCTACCGCCTTGTTGTAGACGCTCGGACCAATTTCTTCCAGGAAAAAGCTGAGCAACGCTGCCGCCCGAATATTTCCAATCTTTTCTTCCAACTCTTCGAGAAAGTAGCGTTCAATCGACTTCACAGCGATGGCGCGAACTTCTTTGTCTAGCTCGATTGACATGATGGCCTTTTGCGTCTTCGAGAGGAGCGGCGATCGGTTCTCACAGGCTGTTGACCAGATGCCCACCGTCGACCGGGATGACGGTGCCTGTCATGTAGGTCGAAGCGTCCGAGGCCAGCAGCAGTAGCGGGCCATCCAGGTCGGAGAGCTGGCCCACGCGCTTTTGCGGCACCCGCGCGACCAGCGCCTGGCCGGCAGGTGAGCGCAGGAATTCGCGGTTGATATCGGTTTCGAAGTAGCCGGGCGCAATAGCGTTGACGCGAATGCCATGCACCGCCCATTCGAGCGCCAGTGCCTTGGTCAGCTGCACTACCGCGGCCTTGCTGGTCGCGTAGGCGGCTACCTGCGGACGCACGCGCAGCCCAAGAATGGAGGCGATGTTGATGATACTGCCCGGCTGGCCGACCCGAACCATTTCGCGCGCTGCCGCCTGCGCCACGCGGAACACGCCGGACAGGTTGACATCCACGACGGCGCTCCAGTCGTCGTCGGCCAGATCCATGCTGGGCCCGCGCACCACGGTGCCGGCGTTGTTGACCACGATATTCGGCACGCCCAGGTCGGCCGCAACCTGCGCGAACGCACTGTCCACGCTGGCGGCCTGGGTGACGTCGGCCTGATAGGCGCGCACGTCCTGGGGGCGAGCAGTGACCTTGCCAATCGTTTCCGCGAGCTCTCTCCCCAATTCGATTCGGCGCCCTATCAACGCCACCCGGGCGCCCCGCGTGGCCAGGACGCGGGCGAAGTGCAGGCCCAGTCCGCTGAAGCCGCCGGTGACCAGCGCGGTACGTCCCTGCAGGTTGCAATCATCCATGGGTCGCCTCCGTCGCAGTGGTGACTGCCGTAGAAGGTTACCGCATCCGCATGAACCGGGTCGTGGGCTACTTCCCGAGGCCGCCCTGGCGCGCCAGGTGCACCTGGTGCAGGGTGATCTTGCGCACCTCGGCCTGGCTGGTCTGGATATGCGCGCGCAGTAGCAGGGCAGCCTGGTCACCGCGCTTGCGCTGGATGGCTTTGAGGATCTTGCCGTGCTCTTCGTAGGTGGCGTCGATCCGGGCCTGCTTGGTGAAGTCCAGCCGGCGGATGATCCGGATGCGGTCAGTGACATCCCGGTGCACGCGCGCCATTTCGGCGTTGCCGGCGGCGGCGACCAGCTTGCAGTGAAATTCTTCGTCCCACCTGGCCACCTGTGCTGTGTCATTGCTGCGTTCGGCCGGGGGCACCAGCCAGATCGAGATCAGCTGGTCGAGCAGGGCGCGGTCCACCCTTTCGCCGTCAGCGCACAGGCGCTGCGCGGATGCGGTTTCCAGCACCATGCGCAGGTCGTAGAGCTGCTCGAACTGCTCGAAGTCGAACGGCAGCACGCGCCACCCGCTGCGGAACAAGACCTCGACATAGCCTTCCTGCTGCAGCCGGGTCAGTGCCTGGCGCACCGGTGTGCGCGAGACGCCCAGGCGCTCGCTGATCTCGTTCTCGGTAAATCGGTCGCCCGGCACCAGCTTGAATTCGGCGATGTCGAGCTTGAGCTGCTCGTACACGTCCTCGGCACGCGACTGGCGAACATGCATCTTGGCGACGGCCTTGGGTTGGGGCGCGGCGGTGTGCACTGAAAAACCTGATCAACCTTGCGACGCTGCCAGGGTTGCCAGCATTTGCGCACTGGTGGCTGTCCAGCCGACGATGGCACCCTGGGCACGCATCATCTCCACCGCGGCGGCCTTGAACTGCGGGAAGTAGCTTTCCGTGCAGTCTTCCAGCAGCAGGCCGTCGTAGCCGCGGTCGTTGGCTTCGCGCATCGAGGTCTGCACGCACACTTCGGTGGTGACACCCATGAAGACAAGGTGTGTCACTTCCGCCTGCTGCAACAGGTTGTGCAGCGGCGTTGCATAGAAGGCGCCCTTGCCTGGCTTGTCCAGCACGATTTCACCGGCAACGGGGGCGAGCTGCGGGATGATCTGGTTGCCCGACTCACCGGCCACCAGGATGCGGCCCATGGGACCCGCGTCGCCGATGCGCAGGCTGGGGTTGCCGCGGTTGCGCTTGGCCGGTGGGCAATCGCTCAGGTCGGCACAGTGGGCTTCGCGTGTGTGTACTACGAGGCCGCCGGCGGCGCGCCAAGCACCCAGCACAGCCTGGCATGCGGGCACGATGGCTGCCAGCAGCGAGACATCGTTGCCCAGCGTCTCACCAAAGCCACCGGGTTCGATGAAGTCGCGTTGCATGTCGATGATGACCAGCGCCGTGCGGGCGAGGTCGAAGTCGTAATGGAACGGGTTGGCTTGAATTTGCATGGAGATGCGCGCAATCAGTGGTGGCCGCCGCCCATGTGGGCGCCCAGTACATGGCGCTGCGCACTGGCGGCGGGGGTTTCGAAGACGATGCGGCCTTCGCTCATGACCACGATGCGGTCGGCCAGTTCCAGCAGTTCGTCCAGGTCTTCGCTGATCAGCAGCACGGCGCCGCCCTTGTCGCGCACGCCGCGCAGCCGCGTATGGATTTCCTTGACGGCCGCAAAGTCCAGACCGAACACCGGGTTGGCCGCGATCAGCACATTGATATCGCCAGCCAGCTCGCGCGCCAGCACGGCGCGCTGCACGTTGCCGCCGGACAGGCTGCGGATCGGCGCGTTCTCGCCCTGAGTCTTGATGCCGTAGCCGGCGATCCATTCGCGGGCGCGGCTGCGCCAGGCGCCAAACCGCAGGCGTCCGCCCTGGCACAGAGGCGGCAAGTCGAAATCACGCAAGGCCATGTTCTGGGCCACGCTGAGTTCACCCACGCAGGCGTTGCGTAGCGGCTCCTCAGGCAGGCTGCGCACCTTCAGCCGGTGGTTCTCTTCGCGCCGCGCGGCATAGGGCTGGTCCATGACGGCGACGCGGCCAGCCGAGCGCTGGCGCTGGCCCACCAGGGCTTCGACCAGCTCGCGCTGGCCATTGCCCGACACGCCGGCGATGCCCAGGATTTCTCCGGGGAAGACGCTCAGCGTGATGCCGCGCACGGCCAGCGTGCCGCGGTCGCCCATGACGTCCAGGGCCTGCACGTCGAGCGCGGCCCGATCCGCGTTCGGCGCCTTGCCCACGCGGCCGGGTGCCTCGGGGACTGGCGCGCGAACGGCATGGACGGGCGACAAATGTTCCTCCTCAATCGCCTGATCGGCAGCCTCGCCCACCATGTAGCGCGCCAGCAGGGCGGGCCCCGTGTAACCAACGCCGACATTGTGCACGGCCTTGCCCCGTCGTAGCACTGTCACTTCATCGGCGTAGGCCATCACTTCGCGAAACTTGTGCGTAATGATCAGCACCGTGCACATTCCGCTGCGCGTGAACTCGCGCACGTGGCCCAGCACCTCGTCGGCTTCCTGCGGTGTCAGCACCGAGGTGGGCTCGTCCAGGATCAGCAGCCTGGGCCTGAGGTAGAGCTGCTTGAGCAGTTCGAGCTTCTGCTTCTCGCCAGCGGCCAGTTCAGAAGGGCGTGCGTCCAGATCCAGCCGGAACGGCGTGGACGCGAGGAACTGTTCCAGCTCCCTGCGCTTGGCTTTCCAGTCGATCAGTGCCTGCGTCTTGCCGCCAGCCAGCAGCAGGTTCTCGGCCACCGTCATGCCCGGGGCCAGCGTGAAATGCTGATAGACCATTCCGATACCCAGCGTGCGCGCGATCACCGGGTTTGCGATGCCCTGCTCGCGCCCGTCGGTGACTACGCTGCCTTCTTCTGGCCGGTGGAAGCCGGCGATGCACTTGACCAGCGTGCTCTTGCCCGCGCCGTTCTCCCCCAGCAGCGCGTGCACCGTGCCCGGCGCCACTTTCATCGACACATGGTCCAGTGCCGTGAAGCTGCCGAAGCGCTTGGTCAGCTCGTACGTCTCCAGCGCCATGGCGCCGGTGGGCGCGGGGATGGGATCAATGTGCAACGCGCTCATGGTGCTTCAGGCCAGCGCGTCGAGCACCGCTTGCGATGGTGCATGGACGCCGAAAACGCCGCCCTGCATGGTGATCATCTTCAGGGCTGCTTCATGGTTGCCCTGGTCGGTGGCGGCAGTGCAGTCGGACAGCACCAGGCATTCGAAGCCGCGGTCGTTGGCCTCTCGCATCGTGGTGTGGACACAGACATCCGTGGTGATGCCCGCCAGGATCAGGTTTTCGATGCCGCGGGTTCGCAAGAGCAGTTCGAGATCAGTGGCGCAGAACGATCCCTTACCCGGCTTGTCGATGATCACTTCGCCTGGCAGTGGCGCGAGCTCGGGGATGATTTCCCAGCCGGATTCGCCGCGCACCAGGATGCGGCCGCAGGGCCCGTCGTCCCCGATGCCCACGCCATCGGTGCCGATGCGGCGCGACCGCCAGCGTTTGTTGGCCGGCAGGTCCGACAGATCCGGCCGATGTCCTTCGCGCGTGTGCATGACAGGCCAGCCGCCCTGGCGCATTGCGGCCATCAGCTTCCTGAGCGGTTCGATCGGCGCGCGGGTGAGCGAGATGTCGTAGCCCATCTTGTCGACATAGCCGCCGACGCCGCAGAAATCGGTCTGCATGTCGATGACAACCAGCGCTGTGTTGGCCGGGCTCAGCTCGCCGTTGTACGGCCACGGATAGGGGTTGGCCTGGATGAAGCGTTTCATGGGTCGCTACCGTGAAGAGAGTTCGCCTGGGCTACCGGCCACGACGCTGCCAGGGCGGCAGGTGATCACAAGGATCAGCAGCGTGAGCACATAGGGAACGATGTTGAAGAGGTGGTAGCCCCAGCCCACGCCAACCGACTGCAGTGCCGGGCCGATGGCGCCGGCGCCGCCGAACAGCAGAGCCGCGCCCACACAGCGCAGCGGGCTCCAGCGCGCGAAGATCACCAGCGCCACGGCGATCAGGCCTTGCCCGCTGGATATTCCTTCGTTCCAGCTGCCGGGGTAGAACAAGGTGAGCGAGGCGCCGCCCAAACCGGCGATCATGCCCCCCGCGGCCGTGGCGGCGATGCGGATGCCCGACACCGAGTAGCCCAGGGCCCGCGCCGCATTGGCCGAATCGCCGGCCATGCGCACCAGCAGGCCGGCACGGGTGCTCGCGAAACCCCACCACAGCAGCAGCGCGAGCGCCATGCCGATGGGCACAAGCACGTTGACCTGAAGGGCGGAGCGAACGGCGGCCGAATCGCTCCAGTTGCCCAGGGCGATGGCCGGGAGTTGCGCAGCTTGCGGCTGGATCAGCGGCTTGCCCAGGTAGAAGGCCAGGCCCATGCCCAGCAGCATGAGCGCGATGCCAGTGGCGATGTCGTTGACGCGCGGCAGCGAGCACAGCACGCCATGCAGCGCGGCCAGCAAGGCACCCGTAGCAGCCGCGGCCAGCACCCCGATCCAGGGCGAGCCGCTGAGGTACGAGGCACCGAAAGCCGACATCGCCGAGAGCACCAGCACGCCTTCCAGGCCCAGATTGATGCGGCCGGATTTTTCGGTCAGGCACTCGCCCAGGCTGACAAACAGGAAGGGCGCGCCAACCCGCAGCGCACCGCCGACGATGCCGGCGAAAAAGATAAGCGTCTGGTCGGCGTTCAAGTGTCTGTCATCCCGGGCTCGACCCGGGATCCACGTTGGCCCGCGCAGGTTCTGGATTGCGGGTCAAGCCCGCAATGACAACTGCCGGGGATGGCCCAAAGCTTCCGACGCGCGCGAAAAGCGCGTTCCAGTCGATGTCGCGCAGCGCTTCGCTGGCCAGGATCAGCACGAAGGCAATGCCCTGCAGCAGCATCACCGAGGCGTCGGGCAGGCCCAGACGCCGCTGTAGCAGGCTGCCGGCCGCGCCGAATCCACCGAACAGGATTGCCACCGGAACCACCGCCACTGGCTGGTGCCGTGCAATGAACGAAACCAGGATACCGGCGTAGCCGTAGCCTGCAATCAGCGATGCATTGGCGCTGGTGTGCACCGCAGCCACTTCGACAGCGCCAGCCAATCCGGCGCAGGCACCGCCCAGCGCACAAGCCAGGAGAATCAGTCGGGTGGCGGGCAGGCCCACCAGCTGGGCCGTGCGCGGATTGCCGCCGACCACACGCACCGCGAAGCCCGACGGCGTGATACGCAGCCACAGCCCGGCAGCCAGACAGGCCAGCACACCCAGCACCAAGCCCCAGTGCACATCGGAGCCACCGATGCCGCCGATGCGCAGTCCCTCGGCCAGCGCCTGGGTGGAGGGCTTGTTCAGGCTGGACGGGTCGCGCAACGGGCCTTCCACAATGTGCTTGAAAAGACCTATGGCCACATAGGCCAGCAACAGGCTGCTGATGGTTTCATTGATGCCGCGGTATTGGCGCAGCCACCCCGCCAACATGATCCAGAGTGCACCGGCAATGGCACCTGCCAGGCAAACCATCACGGTGCCCGCTATGTTGGGCGGCAGGGGCAGGCCCTGGGCCAGGCCGGCGCAGGCCAGCCCTCCCAGCACCAGCGCTCCCTCGCCGCCAATGATCACCAGGCCCGAGCGCGCCGGAATCGCCACGCACAGGGCGGTCAGCATCAGTGGCGCTGCGCGCTGCAGGGTGTTCTGCCACGAATACCAGTCTCCGAACGCGCCCTTGAACAGCAGCAGCCAGACCTGCAACGGATCGACGCCTGCGAACCAGACGACCAGCCCGAACAGCAGCAGTGCAGCCACGATGGCCGCGCTCGGCAGCAGAATGTCCTTGAGCGAATCGCGCATCGCGTCAGGCGATCGAGCCCACCACGCCTTCGACCAGGTAGTTCATTTTCTCGAGCTCGAGGTCGGTCTGCTTGTAGTTCTTGCCCGCCGGGATGACAGTGGCGCCCTTGTTGTCCTTCAGCGCGCCCTTGAAGATGTCGAAGTTGCCCGCGACCATCTTGGCCTTGACGGCGTCGGCATCCTTCTTTGCCGCGTCCGGCACCATGGGGCCATACGCGGACATCTTGACGTAGCCCTCTTTCAGGCCGCCACGGATGAAGTTGGGATGCGGCTTGCCCGTGCGCGCAGCTTCGAGGAAGGTGGTGTAGGCCGTCAGCCAGTTCCATTCGGCGCCCGTCAGATAGGCGTTGGGTGCCAGCTTGGCCTGGCTGGCGTGGTAGCCACACACCATCTTGCCGCGCTTGGCCGCGGTCTCGACGATGACCTTCGGACCATCCACGTGCATGGTGAACACGTCGACGCCCTGGTCGGCCATGCTGTTGGTGGCTTCGGCCTCCTTGACCGGCATCGACCAGTCGCCGGTAAAGATCACGTTGGTGGTGATGCCGGGCTTGACCGAGCGCGCGCCCATGGTGAAGGCGTTGATGTTGCGCAGCACCTGCGGGATCGGCTTGGCCGCCACGAACCCGATCTTGCCGCTCTTGCTCATGTGGCCGGCGATCACGCCGTTGAGGTACTGGCATTCATCGATGTAGCCGAAGTAGCTGGCGGCGTTCTTGGGGTGCTTGCCCTCGGTCCACATGCCGCCGCAATGCGCGAAGCGAGCCTCGGGAAACTTGGCGGCCATCGCCAGCATGTGCGGATCGAAGTAACCGAACGAGGTGGCGAACACCACCGAGGCGCCATCCTGCGCGATCATGCCGGTCATGGTCTTTTGCACGGCGGCCGTCTCGGGCACGTTTTCTTCTTCGACTACCTTGACTCCGGGCATCTTCTTGAGTGCTGTAGCGGCCTCGGCCTGGGCCTGGTTGTAGCCGTAGTCGTCGCGCGGGCCGACGTAGATCACGCCCACCGTGATCGGCTTCTGGGCGAAGGCCAGGCGGCTGAATGCGCCCAGCGTGACGGCCGCGCCGAGGGCGGCCAGGGATTTCAGTGAATCGCGGCGGTTGAAAGGTTTGGTGCTCATCGTGGCTCTTTCGTGGGTGAAGTTGAAGACGTACTGCGGGAAACTGAATGCAGGATTCGTGCGCGCCGCTAGGGCGGCAGTGGCAGCAGGCTCACATGCGCGGCAACCACACGCCAGCCTCCTGCCGTGCGCAGCCAGGTCTGGCTCTGGCGGCCGGGCCTGGGATTGACAGCGCGCTGGAATTCGACATTGGCCGTCGCAAAGTCGCGCCCGAAGGTCGTGATAACGACCTTCTGGAGCGTGCGCTCCAGGCCTTGCGCGGGCCGCGCTGCGCGGAAAGCCTGGATGGATTCGTAGCCATAGAGGTTTTCGGTGACGCCGTAGCGCAGCGTGTGCGGGCTGCTCCAGAACAGCTCGTCCAGCACGGCGACGTCATTGCCCGTCAGCGCCTTTTCATAGCGCTCGAACGCGGCCGTGACTTCGGCCAGGACTTCGGGCAGGTTGATGTCCATCACAGTCCCGCCGGTTTCAGGTGGGCAACGCCGGCCTGCTGCAGCACATGGGCCGCGCGCAACGCCAGGTCTTCGCGCCAGGGTGCGGCGATGAGCTGCACCCCGATGGGCATGCCGCCGGTGCCGTCCGGCCACATCGGCGCGGCGACGACCGGGCAGCCTGCAAACGAGATCGGCTGGGTCAGCAGCCCCATGGCCGGCCGACTGGGATGACGCAGGCCGTTGACCTCCAGCCAGTCGGCACCAATGACGGGCGCGCTAACAGGCGTTGCCGGGGCGATCAATACATCCCATTGTGCGAACAGGGCGTTGACGCGGTCGCGGTAGACCCGCCGATAGCGCTGGGCCCTGAGGTACCAGTCGGCGGGCTGCAGCGCGCCGGCAATGAACCGGTCGACCGACAAGGGTTCGAAATCGTCGGCGCGCGTGCGCAGGTCATCCAGGTGCAAGCTGCCGCCTTCCGCGGCCGTGATGACGAAGGCGGCCGCACGGCCCAGGGCCGGATCGGGCCAGGACACTTCTTCGGTAGCGCCCAGTGTCTTGCCGGCCAGCGCCGCGACAGCGCGCGCGGACGGCGTCGCGTTGTCATGGAAGTAACCACCCAGGACCCCGATGCGCAGCCCGCGTGTCCCTCGCGACAGGGTGCCGGCCACGGGCTGCACCCGCAGGGCGTGGCACCCTGGGTCCAGCGGATCGGGCCCCTGCATCGCGTCGTACGACAGCGCCAGCCCCTGGACGCTGTCGGCCAGCGGGCCAAGGTGATCGATGCTGTGCACGAACGGATAGCTGCCACGCCGCGACAGCCGGCCGAAGGTCGGCTTGAGCCCCCACACGCCGCAGAGCGAGGCCGGTACGCGGATCGAGCCGTTGGTGTCCGAGCCCAGCGCCAGCGGCACCTGCTGCGCGGCGACGGCCGCGCCTGAACCGCCTGACGATCCACCCGAGATGCGACTCAGGTCATGGGGATTGTGGGTCGCACCGTAGTGCGTGTTCTCGGTGGTGAAGCCATATGCGTACTCGTCCATGTTCAGGGAACCGACCAGCACGGCCCCGGCCGCCTTGAGCCGCTGGACCAGCACGGCGTCGGCATTGGCTGGCGGGTGGCTCCGATTGACGGCCGAGCCGGCCAGCGTGACTTCGCCCTCGATGTCGAACAGGTTCTTGACCGCGTAGGGCACACCGGCCAACGGCGGCAGCACCTCGCCGCGAGCGCGCAAGGCATCCACCGCGGCGGCCTCGTCGCGGGCCCTTGCCAGGCTCTTCCCGGTAAACGCATTGACGCGGCCATCGGTGTCCGCGATCCGCGCGATGCAGTCGTCGAGCGCCTCGCGCGCACTGAGTGCACCGGCGGCGATGGCCCGCGTCAGCGCGACCAGGGGCATGGCCGGCTGCTTCATTGGGGCGCCTCGAGATCGGGAAACGGTGCCGGCCGGTAGACCTCGGCGGGCTCGTCTTCCAAGTCCAGCGCTGCCGCCTGCACCAGCGCAGCAAGTTCGGCACTGCGGGCCAGATGCGCAGCGACGCGTTTCGCGCGCGCCTCGTCCATCGGCAGGCCGGCCAGGGCCGCGGCGGCTTTCACGTAGTCCAGGACTTGCTCGTCGTTCATGACTGGTGGCTCACTGTTGCTGCAGCGAATCGATGTAAGCGCGCCAGCCACCGAAGCGCGAGATGTCCTGGGCGCCGGCGGTGGCCAGCGCTTCGCACAGAAACCCCTGGACGCTGCTGCCGTCGGCAAGCTCCAGCGTGCCGATGCCCAGCGGCGCCGGAATCAGCGCGACAAAGGAACCGTAGTGCTCCAGCGGCATCTCCCAGATCTCCAGCGCGATACGCGAGCCGGTGCCCGGCGCCACACGCAGCAGTCCTGGCTTGGGCGGTGTCGTGCCTGGCAAGGCGAAGAACCTGTAGTGCGGCGCCGTGTGCGCTTGCGTCACCAGGCGCGCACCACGCGTCGTGAGCTGGTCGTTCAGCGGCATACCCGAGAGGTGGGCGCCCACCACCGCCACCTTGGTGCTTGCGACTGCCTTGATGCCGCCGATCGGCACAGGGGCGGGCAACTGTCGGTCAGTCGCCCCTTGCATCAGCCCGGTGGCGTGGTGGTAGCGCTGGCCCAGTTCGGCCAGTTGCCAATCGCTGCCACACTGTCCTATCAAGGTGATGCCGAACGGCAGGCCGTCGGCGCGGATAGCGCTGGGCACGGACAGCGCGGCATAGTCGAGCAGGTTGACAAAGTTGGTGTACGCGCCCAGGTTGCGGTTCAGCGCCACCGGGTCGGCGCGCATCTGTTCGATCGTGTAGTGGGTTGGCGCCGTGGGAACCATCAAGACATCGATCTGTTCCCACATCGCGGCGGCCTGCTGGCCCAGCGTGCGCAGGCGGCCTTGTGCCTCGTACAAGTCTGCCGCGCTGTATTGCCGGCCACTGGCCAGGATGCTTCGTACGGGCTCGATCACTTCTCCTTCGTGCGCATCGAAGAAGCCGCGGACGGCTGTGTAGCGCTCAGCCACCAGCGCGCTGCCATAGAGCAGCTCCGCGGCTTGCGCCAGCGGCGCGTAGTCGACAGTCACCGGGGTGCCGCCCAGTTCCCGCAGCCTGGCCACCGCCTGGCCGAACGCCTGCTCGGCCAGCGCGTCGCCGCAGAAGTCAAGCGACGAGGGCATCCCGAATCTGAACTGCGCCGGCCACGCATGGTCGGCCAATATCAGCGGGCGCGAGCAGGGGTCAGCGGCGTCGTAGCCAATGGCCACTTCGAGGATCCGGGCCGCCAGCGCCACAGTGCCCGCCAGGATGGACACGCAGTCCATGCTCTGGGCCGCCGGCACCACGCCGCGAGCGCTGATCAGCCCCTTCGACGGCTTGAGCCCGACGATGTTGTTCAGGCCGGCCGGCACCCGCCCGGACCCGGCCGTGTCGGTGCCCAGCGCGAAGTCGACCTGGCCGGTTGCGACCACGTAGGCCGAGCCCGAGCTCGACCCGCCAGAGACGTAGGCCGGGTTGAATGCGTTGGGCACCACGCCATAGGGCGAGCGCGTGCCATTCAGGCCGCAAGCGAACTGGTCCAGGTTGGTTTTGCCGGCCAGCTGCGCACCAGCAGCGAGCAGCTTGCGCACCACGCTGGCGTGTTCCGCTGGCCGATACGCAAATGCCGGACAGGCCGCCGTGGTCGGCAAGCCGGCGACATCGATGTTGTCCTTGACAGCAAAGCGCAGCCCAGCCAGGGGGCCACCAGCCCGAATGCCCAGTGGCACCTCAGAGCGCGAGATCCAGGCCGACTCTTCGGGCGGCTGCCGATCGGCGGCCATGCCTTGCACCATGTTTGAGCATCCCATCTTGTATCCAAGGTGAGATGCAAGGGCTGTGCCAGCGCCGGTTCAATTTGCAAGGCGTGGTTCGATGTGGTTCAATTTCCGACCCTCTCGACACCAGACCCGCCGTGACCATCCAACGCTCCCTCTTCGCCGCCGTGGTCGGCACGCTGCTCACCACTTTGGGCGTGGCAGCCGCTGCGGCTCCCGTTGCCGCCACTGCCGCGCCGATCACGGTGCGCAGCGCGGCCGATCTGCCACGCTTCAGCTACCCGATCAAGGTCAGCGCGACGCAGCTCCTTGAGAGCGACGACGCCACCTTTGGCTCATTCGCAGCCCAGGTCCATCGAGACATCGAGCACACGCTAGACAACTATCTGATCGAAGACAAGTCCACGCTCTCTGAGCTGCTCAACGCCAGGCTGGCGCTGCAGGAGCTCGCTGGTGAATACGCGGCGGGGCTGAAGACGGTCGAGGCACTGCGGGCACTGGAGCAAAAACCGGCGGCCAAGCTGCTGACTGGCCAGTTCGCCCAGGTGCGGCTGCAGTCGGCGATCGATGCCGGCACCGCGTCCGGCCCGGCGTATGAAAAGGCATTCCGTGTCCGCTACGCGGAGACGATCGCGCCCATGCCCTGGGCGGTCGTGCAGGATGGCATCCGCTCGGGTTTCGGCTATTCGCGCACGATCAGCCGCGCCGCCATCGTCGGCAGGGTGACGACCGAGCTGGACCCGGCTGCCGCCCGCTCCGGAGCGCTCGACTCAGGCCAGGCCTGGGCGCTCATAGGCTCGCGCGTCGCATTGAAGGCCGTTTTGCCGATCAGTTCCGCGCGCGGCGACGTGCTGCGCGCCTATATGGTGAAGAACGAGGTGCCCAAGCCCGACATCTGGGCCGCCCGTGAGGTCACCCTGACGGCAGCCGACAAGCTCACACCGGTCAACGTGGCGATCTGGGATTCCGGCATTGACGTTGCGCTGTTTCCCTCCCAGATTTTCATTGACCCGACGCCGAGCGCGAGCGGCGCGCACGGACTGGCTTTCGATGACTACGGGCTCCCGTCCACCAACTGGCTCTACCCGCTTTCCGACGCCCAGAAGGCGGCCTACCCGGCCTACCGCGAAATGATCCAGGGCCGGCTCGACCTGCAAAACGGCGTCGATTCGTCCGCTGCGCGTGAGGTTCAGAAGAAGTTCCAGACCCTGTCGCCCGCCGAGATGCACGCCATGTTCGAGACCGACAACGTGCTGGGCCACTACGTGCATGGCACGCACTGCGCCGGCATCGCCGTACGTGGCAACGCGGCGGCCCGCCTGGTCGTTGCCCGCTTCAATGACGACCTGCCCTACCTGCCCTTCGCTCCGACGCAAGCCTGGGCGCGCCAGATGACCCTCGCCTTCCAGCAACTGGGAGACTACTTCCGTACCCGCCGCGTCCGGGTCGTGAACATGAGCTGGGGCGACGACGCGCAGGAGTTCGAAACGTGGCTGTCCAAGACCGGGGGCGGAGCCGGCCCCGTGGCGCGCAAGGAACGCGCAGCCGCGTTGTTCGCGCTGTGGAAGCAGGCCATTCAGAACGCGATCCGCTCGGCGCCAGACACGCTGTTCGTCACCGCCGCCGGCAACAGCGACAGCAACGTTGCCTTTGTCGAAGATGTACCCGCGTCGCTGCGCGAGGCCAACCTGATCGCCGTCGGCGCCGTCAACCAGGCCGGCGATGAAACTTCGTTCACCAGCCATGGCGACGCGGTTGTGGTGCACGCCAGCGGGTTCCAGGTCGAGAGCTTTGTGCCCGGGGGCGTCCGACTGCCCCTGTCGGGCACCTCGATGGCCGCACCGAACGTGGTCAACCTCGCGGCCAAGCTGTTCGCGCTGGATCCGAAGCTGACGCCCGCGCAGACGATCGACCTGATCCGCCGCGGCGCAAGCGCATCACCGGACGGCCGCCTGCACCTGATCGATGAGAAGCGCTCGGTCGCGCTGCTTCAGGCCGAGCGACCGGCGCGGTGAGGCCCCTGGCCTCAGTGTCCCGACGCGCCGACCGCGCCCAGGCCCGTTTCGGACCGCACTTGCTGCGCCGGGAAGGCCGCGCGTTCTTTGGCCGCTTGCTCGCTGCGATCGAGCATCGAGAATATCCAGATGCCCAGGAACCCGATGGTCATCGAAAACAGCGCCGGCGAGGTATAGGGGAACCAGGCCGAGCCCTTGGGGTAGCCCAGCGTGGCTTCCCACACCGATGGCGAAACCACCGTGAGCCCCACCGAGGAGATCAGGCCGAGGAAACCCCCGGTCACCGCGCCCTTGGTGGTGCAATCCTTCCACAACACCGACATGAACAGCACCGGGAAGTTGGCAGACGCGGCAATGGCGAAGGCCAGCGACACCATGAAGGCGATGTTCTGCTTCTCGAAAGTGATGCCCAGGGCCACCGCGACGATGCCCAGCGCGACGGTGGTCAGGCGCGAGACTTTCAGTTCAGACGCGCTGTCGGCCTTGCCCTTCTTGAAAACTGTGGCGTACAGGTCGTGCGACACCGCAGACGCGCCTGACAGCGTGAGGCCAGCCACAACTGCAAGAATGGTGGCGAAGGCCACTGCCGAGATGAAGCCGAAGAACACATCGCCGCCGACCGACTTGGCCACCAGCACCGCGGCCATGTTGGCCGTGCCGGCGCCGCCCTTGATCACGCCCTTGGCCACATCGGCAAACTCGGGGTTGGTGAGCACCAGCGTGATTGCGCCGAAGCCGATGATGAAAATCAGCACGTAGAAGTAGCCGATCCTGGTGGTCGCCCAGAACACCGACTTGCGCGCCTGCTTGGCGTCGGGCACGGTGAAGAAGCGCATCAGGATGTGCGGCAAGCCCGCGGTGCCGAACATCAGCGCCATGCCGAAGCTGATGGCCGAAATCGGGTCTTTCACGAACCCGCCCGGCCGCATGATGGAGCCGCCGATACTGGCCGCTTCCTCCGGACTCTTGCCGGCGGCGCTGGCGATGGCCGCCTTGACCGCCACGCCTTTGGCGAACAGCGCCTCCAGGCTGAAACCGAACTGCGCCATCACCATGAAGGCCATGAAGGTCACACCGGCCAGAAGCATGCAGGCCTTGATGATCTGGACCCAGGTGGTCGCTGTCATGCCGCCGAAGAGCACATAGACCATCATGAGGGCGCCGACGATGACGACGGCGACCCAGTAGTCCAGCCCGAACAGGAGCTTGATCAGTTGCCCGGCGCCGACCATCTGCGCGATCAGATAGAAGGCCACCACAACCAATGTGCCCGAGGCCGCGAAGACGCGGATCGGCGTCTGCCTGAAGCGATAGCCTGCCACGTCGGCGAATGTAAATTTGCCGAGATTGCGCAAGCGCTCGGCCATCAGGAAAGTGATGACCGGCCAGCCCACCAGGAAGCCGATCGAGTAAATCAGGCCGTCGTATCCGCTGGCCATCACTGCGGCCGAGATGCCCAGGAAGGACGCCGCAGACATGTAGTCGCCGGCAATCGCCAGGCCATTCTGAAAGCCGGTGATGCCACCGCCGGCGGTGTAGAAGTCAGCCGCCGAGCGCGTGCGGGCCGCGGCCCGTTTCGTGATCCACAGCGTCAGGAGCACAAAGGCGCCGAACATGGTGATGGCAGTCCAGTTGGTGGCTTGCTTGGCGGCTTGGCCAACATCGGCGCCCGCAGCGAACGCACCGCCGGTTGCAACCAGCGCCAGCAGCGCCGCGATAAGGTTTCTGTTGCGCGTCATTTGATTGCTTCCTCGAGAATCTGGCGGGTCAATTCGTCGAACTCGGTGTTCGCGCGGCGCACGTAGATGCCGGTGATGACGATGGTGAAGACGATCACGCCCATGCCAATGGGCACGCCGATCGTCGTGACGCCGGTGCCCAGGGGCAGCGACAGGAACTCCTTGTTGAACGCGATCAGCGCGATGTAGCCGTAGTACACGACCAGCATGCACACAGCCAGCAGCCAGCCGAAGCCGTCGCGCTTTCGCTTGAGCTCAAGGTATTTTGGGTTGGCGCGTATGCGCTCGGTCACGGTGTCGGTCATGTCGTTTCTCCACAGGCAGATCGGTCCGGCGGATTCTGTTGGCGCGCGCTGACTCCAGGCTGACCCTGAGTCACGCATTGCCACAAAGCCAGCGCGCTTGATCTAGATCAAATGAGCCGCGGCCCTCAGTGCGGCAGCCCGTGTCGTGCGCGCGCGGCATCGAAATTAGAATGGACACGCTTCTCTCGCCCATGCCCAACGCCTTCAACTTCTCGGCCTCGCCCTTCGACTGTCTTGCCAGCGCCGAGCGCCAGCTGGTGCGCGCCAGCGTTGATATCGGGTACTTCCGCGAGGGCGCGATCATCCTTGAGCCGGGCGTGCAGCCGGCGTACCTGTTCGTCGTCATCAAGGGCCATGTGCGCCAGCTCGATGGCGAGGAGTTCGTCAACAGCTACGGCCCCGACGATTGTTTCGACGGCCGCGCCCTGGTCGCCGGCCAGGTCAGCAGTCGCTTCATCGCCGCTGAGGAGGTGCTGGTCTACCAGCTTGCCAGGCAGGCCGTCACCGACCTGATCCTGCGCAACGCCGCGTTTGGCGCAATGTTGTTCGCCGACCTGTCCAAGAAACTCAGCACGCTGGCAGAGCGCGACAGCCAGCATGAGCTGCAGTCGCTCAGCCTGGCGAGAGTCGAGCAGGCTGTCGTGCGCCCGGCGAGCATCGTGGACGGTGAGACCGACATCGTTTCGGTGGTCAAGCTGTTCCAGGAACAGCGCACCAGCAACGTGCTGGTGCGCGATGCCCGCACCGACCCGCCGCGTCTGGGCGTGTTCACCACCACTGGGCTGCAGCGGGCCATCCTGCACGGCACGCCCCTTGCACAATTGCCGGTGCGCGAGCTGGCGAGCTTTTCCCTGGTCAGTGTGCGCCCCGGTGACCGGCTCTTCGATGCGCTTGCCCTGATGATCCGGCACAAGGTGCACCGCGTCGTGGTCGCCGATGGCGAGCGCATCGTCGGCTTCCTGGAGCAGCTCGACCTTTTGAGCTTTCTGTCGAATCACTCTTACCTGATCACGCGTCAGATTCTGGAGGCCCAGAGCGTCGAAGCGCTGGCACAGGCAGCCGAGCACATCACCCGGCTGATCGGGCTCCTGCACCGCGGGGGTACCCAGGTCAGCCTGATCGCCCGGCTGGTCCAGGAACTCAACGCACAGCTGTTCGAGCGCGCCTGGCAACTCATTGCACCTGCCGATCTGGTAGACAACAGTTGCCTTTTCGTGATGGGCAGCGAAGGCCGTGGCGAGCAGCTCCTGAAGACTGACCAGGACAACGGGCTGGTGCTGCGCGACGGCTATGTCTGCCCGCACGATCTTGCGGCGATCTGTCAGCGCTTTTCCGATGCGCTGGCGGATTTCGGCTACCCCGAATGCCCAGGGCACATCATGCTGAGCAACCCGCAATGGCGCCTGGCCGCGCAGGAGTTCGGCCACGCGGTACGCCGCTGGCTGCTGATGCCCGATGCAGAAAGCCTGATGGCTTTGGCGATCTTCCTGGACGCCCACGCGGTGTGTGGCGACGCGTCGCTGCTCGAGCAGGTGCGCGCCGAAGTCTTCAAGCTCGTCACCGACAACGACGTGTTGCTGGCCCGCTTTGCGGCGGCGATTGACGCATTTGAAAATGTCAGCGGCTGGTGGAACCGCCTGTTCGCGCTCGGTGACGGCGGCAAGGACCGGCTCGACCTGAAGAAGGCCGGCAGTTTCCCTCTGGTGCACGGCATTCGCAGCATGGCGCTGGAAATGCGGCTCCCGCAGACGGGCACAGTCGACCGCATCGAAGCGCTGGTGGCTGCGGGCAAGCTACCTGCGGAGGTGGCGCCCGAGCTGGTCGATAGCCTGCATTTCTTCATGGAGATGCGGCTGAAGGTGGGGCTTGACGAGTTGGAGACGGGCCGCGACAACGGTCGCTCGGTTGATCTGTCCAAGCTCAGCAGCCTGGAGCGCGACCTGCTCAAGGACGCGCTAGGTGTGGTCAAGCGCTTCAAGGCGATGCTGCGCCACCGTTATCGGCTCGACTTGCTGTGAAGCTGCTCTCGCCATCGCACTGGTGGGAGGCGCTCAAGCGGGAGTGGTTGCTCTATCACCTGGGTGACCCGCGTTTTCGCTTCATGTGGGACGAGCCGCCAGCCAGCGAATGGGTGGCCCTCGATTGCGAAACCACCGGCCTGAACGTGCACCGCGATGAGATCATCTCGATTGGCGCCGTGCGCATTGTCGGCGACCAGCTGCGCACCAGCGAGCGCCTGGAACTTCTGGTGCGCCCCGACCGGCAAATCAGCGCCGAGAGCGTGCGCGTGCACGGCCTGCTCGAGAGCGATGTGGCCCAGGGCCTGCCTCCTGACGAGGCGATGATGCAGCTGATGCGCTTCATCGGCAGCCGCCCGCTGGTGGGCTACTACCTCGAGTTCGATGTGGCGATGATCAACCGCGCGATCTTTCCCCTGCTCGGCATGGGGCTGCCGCAGCCGAAGATCGAGGTGTCGGCGCTGTTTTACGAATACAAGAGCCGGCAGCTGCCGCCGTACCAGCACGGCGGCAACATCGACCTGCGCTTTGCGACCATGATGCATGAGCTGGACCTGCCGCTGCGCTCCGCCCACGACGCACTCAACGACGCGGTGATGGCGGCGCTGGCCTTCGTCAAGCTGCGCCACTTGCTGGCACAACGGTGAAAGCGCCGCGCCGCCGACGTCAATCGACTTTGGCGTTGGAGGCCTTGACCACTTCGCGCCAGCGCGCGATCTCCTGGTCGATATAGACCGCAAATTCGGCGCGACTCATTTTCGGGACAACCGATCCCAATGTGGCCCAGCGCTCCTGCAGCTCTTTGGATGCCAGTGCCTTGTTCACCTCCACTGTCATTCTGTCGACGACGTCTTTTGGCGTGCCCTTGATCGCCCAGAAGGCGTACCACGCCGACGCCACGTAGTTCGGCAAGCCCTCCTCGATCGCCGTGGGGATATTGGGAAAGGCCTCGACCCGCTTGGGGCTGGCCACCGCCACCGCGATCAATTGCCCGGACCTGATGAACGGGCCTGCGCCGGCCAGCGTGTCGAACATCATGTCGACCTGGCCGGCCACCACGTCCAGCAGCGCGGGGCCGGTGCCGCGGTAAGGAATGTGGGTGATGAAAGCCCCCGTCTGGATCTTGAACATTTCGCCGGCCAGATGCTGCGAAGTGCCGTTTCCGGTGGAAGCGTAGTTGTACTTGCCGGGGTTGCTGCGGACGATTTCGATGATGGATTTCAGATCGTTCTTCGGGAACCGCTTGGGATTGACCACGATCACGTGCGGCACGCTGGCCAGCAGCGCTACTGGTTCGAAGTCGCGCGTGAGGTCATACGGCAAGTTGGCGTACATGCTCGGTGCGATCGAGTGGTGTACGGCGCCAAGAAGCCATGTGTAGCCATCGGGCGGCATCTTCGCCGCGATCGCCGCGCCCACGGTGCCGCCCGCGCCACCCCGGTTGTCCACCAGGATCGAGGCATTCAGCTGCAGCGAAAGCTGCCTGGCCAGGGGCCGGCCGAAGGCATCGACGGCCCCGCCAGGGGGGAACGGGTTGATGAAGGCAATCGGTTTGCCCGATGTCGGCCAATTCTGGGCCAGCGCGACGTTGCACAGGCCGGTGAACGCGCTGAGGGCAATTGTCAGCAGCACCGCAGGCATGGCGCGGTTAACGAAGCGATTGGAGATGCCGGTGAGATTCATGCGGTCTCCTGCGTAAGCGCGTGACTAGAATCGGGTCGATTCTAGTCATTCACCAAGAGAGACACCATGCCGCCGCCATCCGTGCTGGAACCCCTGAACGGCATCCGCGTCATCGAGGTTTGCAACGTCGCCGCGGGGCCGTTTTGCGCGCTGTTGCTGGCGGACATGGGCGCCGATGTCATCAAGCTGGAGAGCCCCGGCAGCGGCGACAGTTTGCGTGCCTGGCCACCGCACACCGGGCCGGCCGGCGATGCCCTGAGCGAGAATTTCGCATCGCTGAACCGGAACAAACGCTCCATCGCCCTAGACTTGAAGAACCCGGCCGAGAACGCCAGGGCCAGGGAGCTCATCGCCGGCGCCGATGTATTGATCGAAAACAATCGCCCTGGCGTCATGAATCGGCTGGGCCTTGATTTCGAAGCCCTGCATCTGCTCAATCCACGGTTGATCTACTGCTCCATTTCGGCTTACGGCCAGTCGGGCCCGCGCGCCAATGAAGGCGGATTCGATGTCACCGTCCAGGCCATGAGCGGCATCATGAGCGTGACAGGCGAAGCCGGCGGCGCGCCGGTGAAATGCGGCGTGCCGGTCGCCGACTTCACGGCCGGGCTGTATGGCGCGATGAGCATCTGTGCCCAGCTGCGCCAGGTGAAGACAACCGGCCAAGGCGTGCATATCGATGTCCCCATGATGGGAACTTCGCTGGCAATTGCGGCATTGCAAACCTCCGAATACTTCGGCCAGGGCCGGGACCCGGTCAAGCTCGGCTCCGCGCATCCACGCAACGCGCCATATCAGGCGTTTCGCGCGCAAGACGACTATCTGGTGATGGCCGCGGGCACCCAGGGCCTGTGGGAGGCCGTCTGCAAGATCATGCGCAGCGAGAGCCTGCTGCGCGACGCGCGCTTTGCCACGACAGCCCTGCGTGCCAGCAACCAGCTTGCTCTGAAGGACCTGATCGAAGCGATCCTGCAAACCAACACAGCGAGCCACTGGATCGGTGCCTTCAGCCAGGCTGGCGTGCCTTGCTGCCCCATCAATGCCTACTCTGCGGTGCTGGCCGATCCGCAGACGGCGGCCATGCGGTGGGTGCAGCCCCTGCAGATGGCGAATGGACATCAGACCCGGACCGTGGGCACGCCGCTGAAATTCAATGGCGCTGCGCCCGACATAGCGCGCCGGCCACCACGCCTGGGCGAACACAACGACGAAGTGCTGGGCGCCTGAGGGTGAGGCTGCTATTGCTGGCGCTGTCAATGCCCACTGCGGCCAGCGGTGCGTCGCTCGGCCCCAGCGGCGACCACGTCGCCGGTGAAGAGTTTCCGATGGCGGCGCACCTGTTCCCTGCGCTCGGCAGCGTCACCGCTGCGTGCGCCCGTTACGGCTGGCGCACCGCGAGCTGCACCTCACGCCAGCCGCGCGCTCTGGCAATCGCGGCAAGCCTGGGATCGGCGTCGACAGTGACGGGTACGTCTACCGCTTCGAGCAGCGGCAGGTCATTGATCGAGTCGCTGTAGGCGGTGCTGCGCAGGCGCGCCAGCCAGTGTCCCCTTGCGGCCAGCCATTCGTGCAACCTTTCGACCTTCCCCTGGCGCATATTCAGCGTCCCCTGCGTGCGGCCGGTGAAGACGCCGTCGATCAGCTCGGCCTCGGTCGCCAGCAGGTGCTCGATGCCGAAATACAGGGCGGTGAGCTCGGTGATGAAGCGGTTCGTCGCGGTGGTCATGAGCACCAGGTCGCCTGCGTCCAGGTGTTGCGCGACCAGGTCGAGCGCCGCCGCTGGAATGCGCGGCACCACCCGCGTGGCCAGAAACTCCTGTCGCGCCGGTTCCCAGTCGCCGGGCGTCTTGCCGGCCAGGGTGCCAACATAGAAATCCGCGAACTCCTGCGCGCCCACAGTGCCGGCCTGATAGCGTGTCGCCATGTCGGCGTTGCGAACCGCGAATGAGCCACGCTCCAGGATGCCCTTGTCCATCAGGAAGTCGCACCACAGCGCATCGCTGTCACCCGACAGCAGCGTGTGGTCGAGATCGAACAGGGTCAGGCGGTGTTTGCTCACGCCTTGGGGGCCTGCACGGTCACCCGGGCTGCCTCAGATGCCAGGCCTTGGGTCGGGTGAAAGACTGGATGCCGTAGGTGGACAGCGTCAGGCCGATGCCCGAGTCGCCATAACCGCTCCAGGGCAGGCGCGGGCTGACACGATCGCAACAGTTCCAGTAGACGCTGCCGGCGTTGACCTGCGCCAGCAGTGCCTGCGCACGCGCCGGGTCGGGCGTGTAGACACCGGCCGTGAGGCCATAACGTGTGTCGTTCATCAGGCGCACGGCCTCCTCATCGCCCGCCACCTTCTGGATTCCGATGACAGGGCCGAAGCTCTCTTCCTTCATCAGTTCCATGCGGTGATCGACGTGGCTGAGCACTGTGGCGGCGTACCAGTTTCCCGGTCCAGGCAGGCGGTGTCCGCCGGTGCGCAACTGCGCGCCCTTGCCCACGGCATCTGCCACTTGCGCATCCAGCACGTCAAGCTGGGGCGCGCGCGTGATGGCGCCGATGTAGGTCTCTTCGCTCATCGGGTCGCCGGCCTTGAACCCTTTGACGGTCGCGACGAAGGCCTCGACGAAGGCGTCGTGGATTTTCTCGTGCACGTAGATGCGTTCGACCGAGCAACAACTCTGGCCGGTGTTGTACATCGCACCGTCAGCCAGCGACTCGGCGGCCGCCTGCGGATCCGCGTCTTCGCAGACGTAGGTCGGATCCTTGCCGCCGAGCTCGAGCTGCAACCTGACAAAGCGCGAGGCCACACCGGCAGCGATGCGCGCGCCGGTGGCGTAGGAGCCCGTGAAGAACAATCCATCGATCGGCTGCGCCAGCAACGCGGCGCCTACAGGGCCGGCCCCCACCAGGCAAGTGAACACATCCTCGGGCACGCCCGCCTCGTGCAGCAGGCGCGCAGTTTCCAGGCCTGTCATCGTGGCGTATTCGGATGGTTTGTACAGCACGGCATTGCCCGTGAGCAGGGCCGGAATGATCACATTGCAGCCGACGAACCAGGGGTAGTTCCAGGCCGAGATATTGCCGACCACGCCCAGCGGCAGGTGCTGGATCCGCTCCGTCATGCCGCCTTCATCGAACACGGTCTCATTCGCGATCACGGGGTCGACCATGCCCAGAAAGAAATCGATGCGCGGCAGCAGCCCATTGAGTTCGTTGCGCGACATCCTGATCGGCTTGCCGGTCTCGCGCGTCATCGTTACGGCCAGCGATTCGAGATCGCGCACCACGCCGTGCCGAAAGCGGGCGATGCAGGCTTTGCGCTCAGCCAGCGGCAGTGCCGCCCAGGCCGGCTGTGCGTGGCGGGCACGAGCGGCCTTGGCCGCGACCGAAGTCACGTCGTCGGCCGGCAGTTGCGCAATCCTTTCGCCGTCGGCGGGGTTGTAGATGGGAAGGGTAGTCATTTACTTAGCTTTGGCAGTGCGGCGGCTGCGGCCGCGAGAAAGTCCTCCAGCAGCGCCGCGTCGTCAATGGCAGCCGGGTCGGTGCCGGGCAGGTGGAATTCCGGGTGCCACTGCACCGCGGCAAGAAACGGGCGGCTGGCGTCGCGCCGCCGGATGGCTTCGACGATGCCGTCGTCATGACTCACGGCTTCGATCTCGAATTCAGGCGCCAGGTCCTTGACGGCCTGGTGGTGAATGCTGTTGACGCGCAGTCGCTGCGCGCCGGGATAAAGAGCGGCCAGCCTGGATCCGGCAACGATTTCCACGCCATGGAAGTTCTTGTCATAGACCGCCGCGTCGCGATGGCGCAGGGAGCGGGGCACCTGGGTTTCGATATCCTGGTACAGCGTGCCGCCATAAGCCACGTTCAGCAGTTGCAGGCCACGGCAGACGCCGAACACCGGCTTGCCCTGGCGCTCGAAAGCGGCCACCAGATCGATTTCGTATTCGTCGCGGATCTTGTCGCCAACCCATCTTTCCTGCAGTGGCTGCTCGCCGTAGCTTAGCGGCGAGACGTCGGCCCCGCCATGCAGCACCAGGCCATCCAGCCACTGTGCGTAGTGGTCGAGCGTCACGTCGCCGCGCTGGGTGGCGCCACCCGGACTGGGAATCATCACCGCCAGCGCGCCGGTCGACATGACCCAGTGCGCGATCGACTGCTCCACATACTGCAGCGTCTTGCCGGTGAACAGCGCGCGCTGCGGGTCGGCATGCATGAAGCAGGCCGAAATCCCGATCTTCAGGCGCGATGCGGCCTGCATGTCAGAGGGCCGCCTCGAACAGGCGCTTGAAATCCGCCGCCGTGCACGGGCGCGGATTGGTCTGGTGGCATAGGTCAGCCGTGGCGATTTCGACCAGACGCGGGACATGTTCGGGCTTGACGCCATGCACACCCAGTGGCCCGGCAATACCCACCTGCGCCTTGAGTGACCTGAGCCAGGGCACAAAGGCCTGACCGCCGCCGGCCACCTTGCACACATGGGCGAGCTCCTCGAACTTGTGCGGCACCACCTCGCAATTCCAGGCCAGCACGGTGTCGATCATCAGCGCGTTGGCCAGGCCGTGGTGCAGGTCGCACACGGCACCCAATGCGTGGGCGCAGGAATGCACGGCCCCCAGGTCTTTCTGGAATGCGATGGCGCCCATCATCGAGGCCATCATCATGTCGCTGCGCGCGTCAATATCGCCTGGCACCGTGACGGCGCGCACAAGCGAACGGGCCGCGATGCGGGTGCCCTCCAGCGCAATGCCGTCGCACAATGGATGGTACGCGGGCGACAGATAGCTCTCGATGTTGTGGGTGAGCGCATCGATGCCGGTGGCGGCCGTTACGTGAGCCGGCAAGGCCAGCGTCAGCTCCGGATCGGCAAATACCACTCTGGCCAGCACTTTCGGACTGAAGACAATACGCTTGAGGTGGGTCTCGTCCTCGCTGATGACCGACGAACGGCCCACTTCCGAGCCGGTACCCGAGGTGGTGGGCAAGGCGACGAAATACGGCAGCGTGTTTTCGATAGGCAACACCTTCGGGTGGTCCCACACGTATTCGAGGATATGGCCCGGGTGCGTCGCGGCGACGCCCACGACCTTGGCCACGTCCAGCGCCGCGCCGCCGCCGAATCCGATGATGCAATCGGCACCGTGCGCCTTGAATGCGGCTGCGCCTTCCATGACCTGGCTGGCCGTCGGATTGCCGAACACGCCCGAAAAGACCGCGACGTCCAGACCTGAGAGGTGCGTGCGGAACTCAGCCAGTACCGCCAGCGCCGCGAGTGCCTTGTCGGTAACGATCAGCGGGCGTCTGAGTCCCTGGTCCAGCAGATGCCGGGCCACCTCCTTGCGCGCGCCTGCGCCGAAGCGGATGGGGGTGGGAAACGAGAAGCCAGTGATGCTCATGATGGGGCGAGTTCCAGGTACATAAGTGTTGTGATGTTCAGGGCCGCGTCAAGCGGTAAATCAGCAGCGCCGCCCGGATGGTGCCGCGCTCAATCGATGCGATCTCCAGGTCCTCGTCGTCCGTATGCGCGCCGTTGCCCGCGGCGCCCAGCCCATCGATTCCGGTGGTGTAGGGCGCCACGAACTGCACGTCGCCCGCGCCGCGCAGGGCCGGGTCGATTTCCCGCACCGGACCGAAACCCGCGTCCTGGCTCACCTGCGAGTATTGCTGCAACAAGTTGCGGCCGGCATCGGTGGGTGGCATCGGCGGATAGCCATCCCTGAACTCAATGGTGGCATTGGCGCCCGGGAGGCTGGCCGCGACGATCTCGCGCATGCGTCGCTTGACGCGCTCACCCTGCTCCGTCGTGAGGTAGCGCATGTCGCCGCGCGTCTCGAAGTCGCGGGCGATCACGTTGGTTTTGCCGAACGCCGTGCCGCTGGCGGTGTCGTCCGAATAACCCACTTGTGTGCCCCCCAGCACCACACCGACGTTGAAAGTGAGATTGGGCTCGATCAGCTGCTCGCGGAATGCGTTCAGGATGCGCGCCCCTTCATAGATTGCACCGTAGCCACCATGGGCCGAGAAGACACCCGACGAGTGGCCGGGGCGACCGTGGACGGTGAGTCGCCAGGCGCCGGAAGAGCGGCGCGCGATAACCGCAGTGTCCTGGCCCTGGTATCTGTCGTTGCCCTCGAATGAGAGCGCGTAGTCGGCGCGTTTGGCCAGCTGCACCATGTCGGCCCTGGCCTTCTCCCGCGGCGAGCCCGTGCGTTCCTCATCACCCGTGAAGATGATCTCGATGTTCGCCTGGTCCAGCGCGCCCGTGCTCTTGAGCGCGCGCAAGGCCTCGATCACGATCACATCGCCGCCCTTCATGTCGCTCACCCCCTGGCCGCGCACCCGATCTCCTCGGCGCTCCCACGGGACAACCTGGCTGTCCTTCTCGAACACGGTGTCCAGGTGACCCAGCAGCAGGATGCGTTTGCCCTGTCCGCCTGCGTGCGAGGCGACCAGGTGACCGCCACGCTTCATGTCCGGCGGCATCTCCGCCCAGCGCGTGGTGAAGCCGAGCGCGTCGAGTTCGGCGCGAAACACAGCACCGACCGCGCGTACGCCCTCGGTATTCAAGGTGCCGCTGTTGATGCGCACGGACCGCTCCAGCAGCTCCAGTGCCTGCGGTGCGCGCTGCTTCACTGTGGCGGCGATGCGCTGCTCGGTGTCGGAAAGCTGGGCGCTGGCCGTGCATGTGGCAAGGCCGACTGTAAGCATGACAAGCCATCGCGTGGCTACCGCGGAACCGGCTTTGCCGGGCCGGTGGTGGCGCCCCCTTGAGAGGGATGCGCCGAAGGCGCTTCGGAGGGAAGTCATTAGATGATCTCGAAGTAGCGTTTCAATTCCCAGTCGGTCACCCCGTCCAGCCACTGGCGCCACTCCCACTCGCGGGTCGCCGCGAAGTGTTCGACAAAGGTGTCGCCCAGAAAATCCCGTGCGATCTTCGAGTTGCTGAAGTTGCGGGTGGTTTCGATCAGCGTGCGCGGCGCGCGGGCAATGTGCTCGGCGCCCTGGTTGGTGCCGGTGATCGGCGGCGCGGTGAGCTTGAGCCCTTTTTCCACACCGTACAGGCCAGCCGCAATGACCGCGGCCATGGCCAGGTAAGGATTGACGTCGGCGCCGGGGCAGCGCGTCTCCAGCCGGGTGGCCTTGGGAGAGCCAGCGATCACACGGAAACTCGCCGTGCGGTTGTCCAAGCCCCAGGTCGGTTTGACAGGCGCCCAGAAGCCGTCGACCAGGCGCTTGTAGCTATTGATGGTGGGCCAGAACATCGGCGCGAACTCCATCAGGCACGCCACCTGCCCAGCCAGGTAGCTCTCGAACAGCTTGCTCATCTTGCGCGGGCTCTTTGCGTCGAAGAACTGGTTGGTCTTTCCGTCCGACAAGCTCTGATGGATGTGGCCGGAGCAGCCCGGGTAGTGCTGGTTCCACTTGGCCATGAAGCTGGGCATGATGCCAAAGCGCGCCCCGATCTCCTTGGCGCCGGTCTTGAACAGCACCGAGCGGTCGGCCTGTTCCAGCGCCTCGCAAAATGCAATGGCGGCCTCGTAAACGCCCGGCCCGGTTTCGGTGTGCAGCCCCTCGATCGGCACGCGGAAGGCCAGCATCTCATCCATGATGGCGTTGAAGAATTCGCGGTTCTGGTTCACGCGAAGCAGCGAATAGCCAAACATGCCCGGCGTCAGCGTCTGCGGCCCCACGCCCTTCTTGTCAGCCCAGCTGTGCGGCGTTTCCAGAAAGTTGAACCACTCGTATTCCATGCCGGTCATGGCCTGGAAGCCCAGCTTTTCCGCGCGCTTGAGCACACGCTTGAGCGTCTGGCGCGGGCACACCGCGTACGGGCTGCCATCGGCGTTGATGAACTCTCCTAGAAAGAAGTCGACGCCACCGTCCCACGGCACTTTGCGATGCGTGTTCAGGTCAAGGCGGGCCAGCGCATCGGGAAACCCGTGCTGCCACCCGGTGACGCTGGCGTTGTCATAGCAGTTGTCGCTGGAGTCCCAGCCGAACACGACATCGCAGAAGCCGAAGCCACTGTCGGCGGCGCCTTCGAACTTGTCCTTGTGCAGGTATTTGCCGCGCAGGATGCCGTCGATGTCGCTGCACGCGACCTTGACTTTCGTTGCACCGGATTTCCGGATCGCCACTAGGGCGGGGTGGGTTTTGGCGTTGGCCATGGTGGTTGGTTTTCCTGAGTAATTTTGAGATTCTTGTCTTCCCAAATCAAATTGCAGGCTCTCCAGAAGCAATCCCCATATCCTCCAGCGTCAGCGCCACGGCGTTGACGGCCTGCTCCATCTCGTTGGGGCCGATCGCGCCGATGCAGCCGACGCGAAAGGTCTCGACCTGGGTGAGTTTGCCCGGGTACAGGACGAAGCCACGCGAACGCGCCGCCGCGTAGAAGGCCTTGAACTCGTAGCGCGGATCACCCGGGGCATGAAAGGTGACGATGATGGGCGCCTGCACGGACGGATCGAGGAAAGGCATGAAACCCAGCCGCGACATGCCGTCGATCAGCGTACGGTAGTTGTCGGTGTATCGGGCCAGGCGAGCGGGCTGGCCGCCTTCGGCCTCGAACTGTTCGATCGCCTCAGCCAGGGCCAGCACTACGTGCGTAGGCGGCGTGAAGCGCCATTGGCCGGTCCTTTCCATGTAGGTGTACTGGTCGTACAAGTCCATGGCCAGCGACTGGCTCTGGCCAGCGCAGCCCTCGAGGATGGCCTTTCGGATGAAGACGAACCCCATGCCGGGCACGCCCTCCAGACACTTGCCGCTGGCCGCAATCAGCGCGTCGAAGCGGCTTTGGCGCGCGTCGATCGGCAGCGCACCGAACGAACTCATGGCGTCGACGATCAGCCCCTTGCCATGCCGCTCGCACACGGCCGCGACCTCCTGCAGCGGGTTCAGCACCCCGGCGCCGGTCTC
>JANYAN010000318.1 GCA_025361305.1 Burkholderiales bacterium | reverse complement strand
CTTTCGACCTGGACCAGCCGGCCGCCTGAGGGCTGTTTCAGGCGGTCTAGCCGCATTGGCTTGGCCCCTGCTTGGGGCATAATGCCTGCTACAGGAAACGTGACCGAGTGGCCGAAGGTGCTCCCCTGCTAAGGGAGTATGGGGTGTAGAGCCTCATCGAGGGTTCGAATCCCTCCGTTTCCGCCAGTAGACCCGTCCCCGGCATCCATTTTTCGCCTTGCGTAAGTGTGATGGTCGTGCGACATTCGCCCCACCGAACCCAGCCAGGGAACAGGAGGCGCCATGAGAAGGAACGCTGCAATAGCGGTGATCTGCTTCGCCGCGGTCTTTATTTACCTGGCTTGCGGGTTCTTGATTCAGACCATCGCGGACGTGATGGAATGGGACGAGGCCGGGTTTGCGCTGGGCCTGTCTTTCATCATTGCCGCGCTGGTGGGATTGGGTGCATACGCTATCGTTTCCGGCATGCGCAAGCGGTTTGGGGTGGCGTCGCCCGCTGATGGTACGTACGTTCCCGGGCCGGCAATGATCAACAGCGCTGCCCTGGCCGTCGCGCTGTCGGCATTGGGTGGCGGGTGGGTGAGCTATGGCCGAGTCAGCGAGCAACGTGCGGCCGCTGCGGCGCAGGCTGCAGCTCAGGCCCAGGCCGTAGCGAAGGCTGCCGCCGGGCGACAGGCTGCATCAGCCGCGAAATAGGGGCGATGACAATTCAGCGCAGCCGGGGCATGATTGCTGCGGGAGGGTGAGTGTGGGAAGACGTATGCGCCGAACGATCAGGCTGGTTCCAGGCGTCCGGGTGACGGTGCGCGGGTCGCGCGTTCGTGCCCGCTCAACCGTTCCATTTGCCATCGCGCTGTGGTGCGTGTTTCTGCTGGGCGCCTGGTTGCTGATCCGCTGGCTCATGTGAACCGCGTGCCTGACTGAGCCAACATGAGCTTGCGTTTCTTTCGCCGAACCAAAATCCAGCGGGGCCGGCAAGGCCCCCAGGAGGCAACACCGCCGCGGCGCGGCGTCTCCGTCGCCTTCGCGGGCGTTGTGGCGCTGCTCTGCCTGCTGGCGCTGGCGTTGCTGGTGACAGCCCTGTTGGGCCTGTGAACGCGCTTGACGCCCGACCCACCGCTCGCCGCCTGGCTGCACCGCGCGGTATTTTGTATAGTCCACCCTCTGCCGACCGGGCAGAAGCCCAACCTGAAAGATGACGTCATATGGCCAATACAGAGACGGCAACCGCGCTTCGCTTCGAGGCCCCGGGCCCCGGTTCGTGGGAGCTCGAGACGGTTCACTTTCCGCGCCCGATGACGCGCTACTGGACCGAGACGCATCCCGAGGCTTTCAAGCGCGGCGTACGCGACTTCACCCGGTTCTATGGAATGCTGATCGACACGCTCGAGATGCAGTATGTCAACGGCTTTGCGTACAAGACAGTGCTGCCGGTCAGCCCGCAAGAGGTTCCCCAGCGCTTCCAGCGTGCCGAGGAAGTGATCGCGGGCAAGCTCTGGCGCGAACAGCTGGCGCAGTGGGACACGACCGCGAAGCCCGCCGCGATCAAGGCGCACCGCGAATTGCAGGCGGTGGATGCCGATGCGCTGTCCGACCCCGCGCTTGTCGAATACGTGATGCGATGCGCTGGGCACCACGCGGCGATGATCTCGCAGCACATGCGCTACACGGCCTCGGCTGTGGTCCCCACCGGAGACTTCCTGGCCCATGTCGGCGACTGGACGGGCCTGCCTCCTTCCGAGCTGCTGGGCCTGATGCGCGGTACGGCACCTGTTTCAGCAGGTGCGTCAAGCGAGCTCGGGCGCTTGATCGCCACGATCCGGCAAGACGCTCGTGCCCAGGAGCTGTTGGCGTCGCAGGATGATCCGGGCCGCGTGCTGCAGGACCTGCGGGCTATGCCCGGTGAGGTCGGAGCCGCGGTGGCGGGCTATCTGGATCTGGTGGGCTATCGGCTTCTGGACGGTTTCGACATCTCCGAGCCCTGCGCGCTCGAACTGCCCGATGTGCTGTTGCGGGCGATCCGCGTTGCGGTCGCCAACACCGAAGTCGAAACTTCCGATGTCGATGCCCGCATCGCCGATGTGCGCGGCAAGGTGCCCGAGCCGCATCGGGCCCAGTTTGACGAGCTGCTGGGTGAAGCCCGCCTGACCTACCGCCTGCGCGACGAGCGTGGCGTCTTCAGCGATGTGTGGGCCTCGGGGCTGATGCGGCGCGCCGTGCTGGCCGGTGGCCGCAGGCTTGCCGCCAAGGGCCGGATCCATGAGGCTGTTCACCTGATCGATGCGGGCCTGGAAGAGATGCGCGCGCTGCTGTCCGGCACCGGTGGGCCGTCTGCGGATGAGCTTGCCGCACGGGCGCAATATCGCGCGACGCACAAGTCGAAACAGGCGCCCCTGGCCCTGGGCGACCCGCCGCCGCCCATGCCCGACCCGTCTGGCCTGCCACCTGGCGTCGGCCGCGTCATGCGCGCGACGGGTATCGCACTGGGGCACCTGTTCGGCAGTTCGGAGGCCAAGCACGAGGAACACATGCTGCGCGGCCTGTCGGCCAGCCGGGGCATCTACGAAGGGCCGGCGCGCCAGGTCGCGGGCCCGGCGGAATTCAACCGGATCGTGCAGGGCGATGTGCTCATCACCGAATCGACCACCGAGGCGTTCAATATCCTGCTGCCGCTGCTGGGGGCTATCGTGACGGACAGTGGGGGCCTGCTGTCTCATGCGGCAATCGTTGCGCGCGAATACGGCATTCCGGCCGTGGTCGGGACGCGCGAAGCCACCGTGGTCATTGCCGACGGCGCGCGGGTGCGCGTCAATGGTGACACCGGCGAAATCACCGTCGTCGCATGAATGGGGTTGTTCCGCTCGAACAGGCGCACGAGACCGAGCTCTATGGCTCGAAGGCCGTGGGCCTCGGGCAAGCGTTGCGCGATGGCCTTCCGGTTCCGCCAGGCATTGCACTGTCGGGTGCCGTGGTCGAAGCAGTTGCCGCCGGGGAAGATGGCGCAATAGCAGGGCTGATCGAAGCCGCACGGCCTCTGGGCGGGCCACTGGCCGTGCGCTCGTCGGCCGTGGACGAAGACGGTGCCAGGGCCAGCTTTGCCGGCCAGCACCTGACGCTGCTCAATATCCGCTCGTGGCAAGAGCTTCCCTCGGCGCTGCGCGAGATCTGGTGGTCTGCCCATTCGGATTCGGCCATCACCTATCGCAAGCGCGTTGGCTTGTTCGCGCGGCCCAGTGTGGGCGTCGTTGTCCAGGTGCTGCTGGCCCCGGACATCGCGGGCGTGATGTTCACCCAGAACCCGATTACCGGGGCCGACGAGCGCCTGATCGAGGGCACCTGGGGGCTCGGCGAGGCCGTGGTCGCGGGCCGTGTCATTCCCGACCACTGCCGCATGGACCGTTCGGGACAGGTGCTCGAGCGCAAGGCGGGCTACAAGAAGATAGCGATACGGGCCGTGCCCGAAGGCGGCACGGTCGACGAGGCGGTGCCGCGCCACCTTGTCGAGCACTTTTGCATGGGCGAGGCCCAGTTGGCTGATCTGGGCCGCCTGGCTACCCGGTGCGAGCAAATCTACGGGCCCGCGCGCGACATCGAATGGGCCATCGCCGGCGGCACACTCTATCTGCTGCAGTGCAGGGCGATCACACACGCCGCGAAGTAAGATCGGCCCCATGGTAGGCGCCCCACTCGAAGCCCTGCAGCGCGTGCAGCTGTTCGCCGACCTGGACAAGCCGGAGGTCGAGCAGATCGCCCGCCTGTTCAAGGAGCGTCGCTTTGCCAAAGGCGATACCGTCGTCAAGGAAGGCTCGGGCGGCGCCGCTTTCTTCCTGATCGGTTCCGGTGAGGCAAGCGTCACCATCGGCAGCGCCGAACGCGCAAGGCTCAAGCAGGGCGACTATTTCGGCGAGATCGCGCTGATCGACGAGGGCACGCGCATGGCCACGATCACGGCCACCACCGAACTCATCTGCTACGGGTTGACGCTCTGGGAGTTCGAGCCACTGGTTCGCCAGAACGGCGAAATCGGCTGGAAGCTGCTTCAGTCGATGGCCAGGATGCTGCGCGCCACGCGCGGGTTCTAGGGCGGTATGGGGCGATTGGTTGAAATCCACGCCGATGAAGACTGCGTCCTCGTGCTGCAAGGCGGCGGGGCGCTGGGTGCTTACCAGGCCGGCGTCTTCCAGTCGCTGGGCAAGGTCTACCGCGAACCCACCTGGGTGGCGGGCATCTCGATCGGGGCGATCAATTGCGCCCTGATCGCCGGCAATCCGGCGCATGCCCGGGTCACGAGGCTGCGCGAATTCTGGCAACTCGTCAGTTCGTCGCCGCAATCGCCGGCCCTGGCCATGAGTGGCAGCGCGCGCGAGACCTCCAACGAGGTCAGCGCCACGCAAGTCATGCTGTTCGGCGTGCCGGGCTTCTTTACGCCGCGCTTTCCGCCAGCGCCGTTCCAGCCGCGCGGCACGCCCGAGGCCATCAGCTTCTACGACAGCGCGCCGCTGCGCCAGACGCTGGAGCGATTGGTTGATTTCGACCTGATCAACTCGGGCGCGGTGCGGCTGTCGGTGGGTGCCGTCAATGTCCGTACGGGAAACTTCGAATATTTCGATTCGGCGAAGATGCGCATCGACGTCCGCCACATCATGGCCAGCGGCGCATTGCCGCCCGGCTTTGCGCCGGTCGAGATCGATGGCGAGCAGTATTGGGACGGCGGGCTGGTCTCCAACACACCCCTGCAATACGTGCTGGACCAACCGGGCAAACGGCGGCGGGTTGTCTTCCAGGTAGACCTGTTTGCGGCGGCCGGTGCCCTGCCCACGACGCTGGCCGAAGTGACTGAGCGCGAGAAGGACATCCGCTTTTCCAGCCGGACCCGGCTGAACACCACCAACGAGCTTGACCGGCAAGTGGTTGCGCAGGCGGCACAGCGATTGATCGCGAAGCTGCCGCCCGAACTGCGCAGAGATCCCGACGCGCGCGCGTTGGCGCGCCTGCGCTGCGAGAGCGCAGTGGATGTGGTGCATCTGATCTACCG
>JANYAN010000258.1 GCA_025361305.1 Burkholderiales bacterium | reverse complement strand
TCCAACGTCCAGGTGACGAAATCGTGCCAGTTTTCGCCGGCCGCGGCCTCGATAACCACCCTCCTTGGGCTGTCTTCGAGCACCCGCCGGCCCAGCATCTCGATTTTCAGCACCAGCGGCTTGACATCGCCCGTCAGCACGACATTGCTGCCGCCGCCCAGGACGAACTTGGGTATCCGGCTCAGTTCCGGGTCGGCCAGCAGTTCCTGCACGTCGGACACCGAACGCACCCGCACCAGCGCACGGGCCTTGGCCACGATGCCAAAGCTGTTGTGCGCCTGCAAGGGTACGTTTTGCTCCACGATCATGGGAGAATTGTCGCATCGAGCCATCGCATCGCTGCGGGAGTTATATGCCGTCCTTTGACACAGTCTGTGAAGCCAATCTGGTGGAAGTAAAGAACGCGGTCGACAACACCGCCAAGGAGATCGGCACGCGCTTCGATTTCAAGGGCACGTCGGCCGCGATCGAACTCAAGGACAAGGAAATCACCGTCTTCGGCGACGCCCAGTTCCAGCTGTCCCAGGTCGAGGACATCCTGACCGGAAAGCTGGTCAAGCGCAGCGTGGATGTGCGCTTCCTGGACAAGGGCGAGGTGCAGAAGATCGGCGGCGACAAGGTCAAGCAGGTCATCAAGGTGCGCAATGGCATCGAAAGCGAGCAGGCCAGGAAAATTCAGAAGCTGATCAAGGAAAGCAAGCTGAAGGTGCAGGCGGCTATCCAGGGCGATGCGGTGCGCGTCAACGGCGCCAAGCGGGACGACCTGCAGTCCGCGATGGCGCTGATCCGCAAGGACATCGCCGACATCCCCCTGTCGTTCAACAATTTTCGCGACTGATGTCGTGAAACGCCTGTTGTTCGCGCTTGTCGCCGCACTGCTGGTCGCCACGGCCGCGGCCCAGTCGTCCGTCGCCCTGCAGGGAATGATCGGCGGCAAGGCCTTGCTGGTGGTCGACGGCGGCGCGCCCAGGATCGTGGCCGCGGGCCAGACCGTCCAGGGCGTGAAGGTCGTCTCCACATCAGGTGATCAGGCGGTGGTCGAATTCGACGGCAGGCGCGAGACGCTGCGTGTAGGCGAGACACCCGGCAACGTAGGGGGCAACGGCTCGGCGCTTCGCGGCAACCGCATCGTGCTGGCAGCCGCTTCCGGTGGGCACTTCATGACGCTAGGCGCCATCAACGGCCACGCCGTGCAGTTCATGGTCGATACAGGCGCCACCGATGTGGCCATGAGCGCGGAACAGGCAGATCGCATCGGCCTGGACTACCGGTCGGGCCAGTTGGCCCGCAGCGGCACAGCCAATGGCACGGTGGTTAGCTGGCGTGTCAAGCTGGCGGCCGTGCGGCTGGGCGACGTCGAAGTATTCAACGTGGATGCATCGGTTTTGCCCACCGGCATGCCGTACGTCCTTCTGGGCAACAGCTTCCTGAATCGCTTCCAGATGAAGCGCGACAACGACCAGATGGTGTTGGAGCGCCGGTATTGACGTCGCCACCCGTCCAGCCGGCTGATCGCCCGCGGCCTTCCGCCTTCGCGCCGCTGGCGCAGCCGGTATTTCGCATGCTGTGGCTGACCTGGCTGGCAGCCAACACCTCCATGTGGATGAACGACGTGGCGGCCGCCTGGCTCATGACGTCGCTGGGGCCTTCTCCGCTGTGGGTGGCCCTGGTGCAGTCGGCCTCGACGCTGCCGGTGTTCCTGCTGGGCCTGCCCAGCGGCGCGCTGGCCGACATCCTGGATCGGCGACGCTACTTCGTGATCACCCAGTTCTGGGTGGCCGGCACGGCTTCGGTCCTGTGCGTGGTGCAGTTGATGGGCTGGATGAGCGCTCCGCTGTTGTTGGCCCTGACCTTCGCCAACGGCGTGGGCCTGGCCATGCGCTGGCCGGTGTTCTCCGCCATCGTGCCCGAACTGGTGCCGCGACACGATCTGCCAGCGGCGCTGGCCCTCAACGGTGTGGCGATGAACACCTCGCGCATCATCGGCCCGCTGATGGCCGGCGCCATCATCGCCAGTGCGGGCAGCGCCTGGGTCTTCGTGCTGAACGCCGTGCTGTCGCTGGCCGCCGCGTTCACCATCATGCGCTGGCGGCGGGTGCACAAGGAAAGCCCGCTGGGCCGCGAGCGCCTGACCAGCGCGATTCGGGTCGGCGTGCAGTATGTCTGGCAGTCCAGCCGCATGCGCGCCATCACCATCCGCATCTCGCTGTTCTTCCTGCATTCCACGGCCTTGCTGGCGCTGCTGCCGTTGGTGGCGCGCGCCCTGGGCGACGGTGGCGCCGGCACCTTCACGGTGCTGCTGGCCGCCATGGGCTCTGGCGCGATCGTGGCGGCATTGCTGATGGTGCGCATCCGCAGCCTCATGCCGCTGCAGACGCTGCTGTTCACGGGCACCCTGCTGCAGTCGGCCGGCATGGTCACAGTGGCTTTCGCCCCCAGCACCTACCTGGCGGTGCCTGCAATGTTCCTGGCCGGGGTCGCCGTGATCACCGTGGCCAATTCGCTGACCGTCGCAGCGCAGATGGCCTTGCCCGACTGGGTTCGCGCCCGCGGCATGTCGATCTACCAGATGTCGCTGATGGGCGCGACAGCCGCCGGGGCGGCGCTGTGGGGCCAGGTGGCCACGTGGAGAGGGATCCACGAAAGCCTGGGCATCGCCGCCGCATCCAGCGTGTGCTTCATGCTGATCTCGCGACGCCTGGTGATGGACCGTGGCATCGAAGAAGACCTGACGCCCTCGCGCGTGTTCAAGGTACCGGTGGCTGACGCGCCAGTCGACGGCGGCCGCATCCAGACCAACATCGAGTATCTGATCGACCCGACGCGGGCGGTGCAATTTCGCGAAGTGATGCAGGAGAGCAGGCGAAGCCGCATCAGCCAGGGTGCGCGCGATTGGCAACTGCTGCACGATGTGTACGACCCGACCCGCTACGTCGAGCAGGTGACGGACGAATCATGGACCGAGCACTTGCGCCGGTTCGATCGGGTCACCGCAGCCGACGTGCAGCTGCGCGACCGCAAGCTGGCGTTTCACACCGGTGAAGTGCCGCCGCGGGTGACCCGCTTCCTTGTCGAGAAATAGTCTTAGCCAGTTGGGGACAGAGCTAAAGATCTGTCCCACAAGGTCTCAGTGGGTCGCGGGCCGGCCTTCGGCGATGCGGGTCTTGAACCAGCGGTCGAGCATGCGCTTTTCGTAGTAGAGCGGCCCGGTATCGAACGTGTTGCTCATGCCGCGCGAGTAATTCATGTCGGCCACCATTTCCTCCCCGCTGCTTACCGCTTTGCCTGCGTCTTCGAGCGAGTAACGAAGGTTGATGCGCGGCCAGTCGGCACGGCCATTGACGACGCGAACGTCAGCCCGGCGGGTATGGCGCACCGTCCCTGCCAGGTCAACGTCCAGCACCTCGACGTTGAGCACCTGGTCTGGTCTCAGGTAACGCTGGCCCAGTCCCTTCAGGTGCGTGGCCAGCGCCGCGAGATTGGACTGCTCCTCCCAGCGACTGTTGCCGGCATCGCTGAAGGCCGATTCGTTGACAAATGTAACGTTGACCGTGCCAGCCACCGCGGCCGATGCCGCCGCCATGACGAACGAGACAATCAAGGTACGAGGGTGAAGCCGCATGATGACCTCCAGTAGCTGGGGACAGCAGGCACCAACGCAGCGCCCGAACGCCCCCTGAGGATATTGATCCTCAATCCACCGCAAAATTCCCTGAGCCGCAATCCCACCGTTGGCAGAAGGGTCAACCGGCCTTCTTGGCCCTCAGCCGGGACTCGGTGCCTTTGAGCAAGCGGTCGATGTTCTCGCGATGGCGCCAGGCCAGCAGCAGCGCCATGGTGAACAGCGCGAAAGCGATCGGTGTTTCGGCGTACCACTGGACGCGGTCGCCCATCAGGTAGAACACCGGCGCGAAGATGGCGCAAATAAGCGAGGCCAGCGACGAATAGCGCATGAAGAATGCAACGATCAACCAGGTGGCGCCCGTGGCCAGCCCGAGCAGCAGGTCGATGCCGAAAACCACCCCGATGAACGTGGCCACGCCCTTGCCGCCCTTGAACCGGAAAAATACCGGCCACAGGTGGCCCAGGAACGCTGCCAATGCGACCAGGCCTACGGTGCCGTCCTCCAGGCCCCAGGGCTTGCCGAACCAACGCACCAGCATGACAGGCACCAGGCCCTTGATGGCGTCCAGCAACAAGGTGACGATGGCCGCAGCCTTGTTGCCCGAACGCAGGACATTGGTGGCTCCCGGGTTCTTGCTGCCGAAGGTGCGCGGGTCCTTCAGGCCCATCACACGGCTGACGATGACAGCAAAAGAAAGCGAGCCGATCAGGTACGCAGCCAGCGTGGCGAGCAGGGGGTAGATCATTTGCAAGGCACGCTCCTCTTTGGGCAGGCTATACCGCCGGATCCCGGTTTTCCCAGCGAATCTTGTCGATCAGAGCAAGCACTTCGGGCGACAGCTGGCTGCCCCAGGCGTCCAGGTCCTCATCCAGTTGCGCCACGGTCGTGACGCCGATGATGGTGCTGGCCACCTGCCACTTGGTGTAACAAAAGGCCAGCGCCATTTGCGTGGGCGTCAAGCCGTTGTCACGCGCCAATTGGTTGTAGCGCCGCGCCGCGGCCAGCGCCTCGGGGCGGCCCCAGCGGTTCTTGCGCACGGCTTCGAACTTCGCGATGCGCGCGTTCATCGGCGCATCCGGTCCTTCCGTGCCGGTCTGGTCGTACTTGCCCGTCAGCAAGCCGAAGCCCAGCGGCGAATAAGCCAGCAGCGAAACCCCCAGCCGGTGCATGCTTTCGTCCAGGCCGTTTTCCACGGAGCGATTGACCAGGCAATAGCCGTTCTGCACTGTGGCGATGCGCGGCAATTCGTGTTGCTCGGCAAGCCGGACGAACTCGTGCACACCATAGGGCGTTTCATTGGACAGCCCGATGTAGCGCACCTTGCCCTGGCGCACCAGCTGGGCCAGGGCGCACAGCTGGTCGTGGATCGACGTGGTGGTGCGCTCCTTGGTCGGGTCGTAGTAGAGCTGGCCGAACGTCGGCGTGTTGCGCTCGGGCCAGTGAATCTGGTAGAGGTCGATCACGTCGGTTTTCAGGCGCTTCAGGCTGCCCTCGCAGGAGGCCTGGATGTCGGCAGCCGTCAGCCCCGTGCCCTCGCGCACCCAGGGCATCCCACGCGACGGACCCGCCACCTTGGTGGCAAGCACCAGCTTTTGCCGCGCGCCCGGCCGGCTGGCGAACCATCGGCCGATGATCGATTCGGTAACTGAGTATGTTTCGGCGCGCGTCGGCACCGAATACATCTCGGCGGTGTCCAGGAAGTTGACGCCGCGCTCGAGCGAACGATCGAGAATGGCGTGGGCCGTGGCTTCGTCCACCTGTTCGCCAAAGGTCATGGTGCCCAGGCAGATGGGCGTGACGTGCAGGTCGCTGGTGCCGAGTTGGACTTTTTGCATGGGATCAACAGTGCAGGTCAACGCTTGCTGCGGGCCAGGATCGCCTCGATCTCGTCCATGATCGCGTTCATTCGCGCGACGATCGCCTGGTAGGGCGCGGGCGTGGCAAGGTCGACGCCCGCGGTCTTCACGAGGCCGTAGGGGTAGTCGGAATCACCGGAGCGCAGCATGGCCAGGTACTTGTCCAGCGCGCCCGGCTGCCGGGCCACGATGCGCTCGGCGAACAGCGAACTCGCAGCGATCGACGTGGCGTACTGGTAGACGTAATAGCTGTTGTAGAAATGCGGGATGTACGCCCATTCGACACAGTAGGCGTCATCGACGGTCACCACGCCCAGCGCGTGCCCGTGATGGCGCTTGAGGATATCGCAATAGGTCTTGGTGAACGACTCTCCGGTGAGCGTCTCGCCCTTGTCCACTTGCGCATGGATATTGCGCTCGAACTCAGCGAACATGGCCTGCCGGAAGAAAGTGCCGCGCAGGTTTTCCAGCGCCGAACCGAGATAGAGCAGCCTTTCATCGTCCGTCTTGGCGATCTTCAGCATGTGGTCGAGCAGAAAGACCTCGTTGGTGGTCGAGGCGATTTCCGCGGTGAAGGTCGGGTAATCTGCCGT
>JANYAN010000246.1 GCA_025361305.1 Burkholderiales bacterium | reverse complement strand
TGATGAGGATGTTGTGGCCGCTCTTCAGCGCATCGACGCTCTCGGCGCACAGCGAGGCGAGCTTGGCCTCGACGCCTTCGTCGCCCCAAGCCAGCGGGTAGGTGATGTTGAGCTCGTAACTCTTGAACTTTGCCCCCGTGTGCTTTTCGATCTGGCGCAGCCGTGCCATGTCGTCGAAATCAAGCACCGGCTGCGACACCTCGAGGCGCATCTGCGGGTTCACCGCGTTGATGTCCAGCAGGTTGGGCTTGGGGCCGATGAACGAGTTCAGCGACATCACGATCGCCTCGCGGATCGGGTCGATCGGCGGGTTCGTGACCTGGGCGAACAGCTGCTTGAAGTAGTTGTAGAGCGGCTTGTTCTTGTCCGACAGCACCGCCAGCGGCGAGTCGTTGCCCATCGAGCCGATGCCTTCCTCGCCGGCCTGGGCCATTGGGCTCATCAGGAACTTGAGGTCTTCCTGCGTGTAGCCGAAGGCCTGCTGGCGGTCGAGCAGGTTTTCGCTGAAGGCCGGCGCCGCGGCCCCGGCGGGCGCTTCGATGTTCTCCAGCTTGATGCGCACGTTCTCGATCCACTGCCGGTAGGGCTTGGCCGACGCGAACTGGTTCTTCAGCTCCTCGTCGTCGACGATGCGGCCTTGCTCGAAGTCGATGAGGAACATCTTGCCCGGCTGCAATCGCCATTTTTTGACGATCCTGTTTTCCGGGATCGGCAACACACCGGACTCCGACGCCATCACCACCAAATCGTCGTCGGTGACGATGTAGCGCGCCGGGCGCAGGCCATTGCGGTCGAGCGTGGCGCCAATCTGCTTGCCGTCGGTGAACACCATCGCGGCCGGGCCGTCCCAGGGCTCGAGCATGGCGGCGTGGTACTCGTAGAAGGCGCGGCGGCGCTCGTCCATCATGGCGTGCTGCTCCCAGGCCTCGGGAATCATCATCATCGCGGCGTGGGCGAGCGGGTAGCCGCTCATCGTGAGCAGCTCGAGCGCGTTGTCGAACGTCGCCGTGTCGGACTGGCCCTCGAAGCTGATCGGGTAGAGCTTGTTCAGGTCATCGCCCAGCACCGGCGATTTCATGACGCCTTCGCGCGCGCGCATCCAGTTGAAGTTGCCCTTGACGGTGTTGATCTCGCCGTTGTGCGCGACCATGCGGTAGGGGTGCGCGAGCGGCCACTCCGGGAAGGTGTTGGTCGAAAACCGCTGATGCACCAAGGCCAGCGCCGACACCACCCGCTCGTCCGCCAAGTCCTTGTAGTAAGTGCCCACCTGGGTGGCGAGCAGCAGGCCTTTGTAGATGATGGTGCGGCAGCTCATGCTGGGCACGTAGTACTCGCGGTTGTGCGTGAGCTTCAAGGCCTGGATCGCGCTCGACGCCGTCTTGCGGATCACGTAGAGCTTGCGCTCGAGTGCGTCGGGCACGATCACGTCGGTGCCGCGGCCGATGAAGATCTGGCGGATCACCGGCTCCTTGGCCCGCACGGTGGGCGACATCGGCATCTCGCGGTCCACGGGAACGTCGCGCCAGCCGAGCAGGACCTGTCCTTCCACACGCACTGCGCGCTCGAGCGCCTGCACGCAAGCCAGGCGGGAGGCGTGCTCCTTGGGCAGGAAGATCATGCCCACGCCGTATTCGCCCGGCGGCGGCAACTCCACGCCCTGGCGAGCCATCTCTTCGCGGTACAACGAGTCGGGCATCTGGATCAGGATACCGGCGCCGTCGCCCATCAACTTGTCGGCTCCTACCGCGCCCCGGTGATCCAGGTTCTCAAGGATCTTGAGGGCCTGCTGGATGATGCTGTGGCTCTTTTCGCCCTTGATCTGCGCCACGAAGCCGACCCCGCACGCATCGTGCTCCTGGTCGGCCGAATAGAGACCGTGTTGCTGCAAATGGGAAATCTCGGCCGCCGTCGTCATGGCGTACTCCTGCAATTGGGGAACCCGCAAGAATACTGCGGCGCAGCAACAATGCCAAGCAAAAACAATTGGGGTCAGATTCTATTTAATCTCGTCTTGTTCTTGACGTCTTTAAATTAGGGACAGATTAAGTCGCCAGGTCGTCAGCTTTGACGCGCCTTACCGGCTGGGCGGCCAGCGCGCGCAACGGTCACCCGGCGAGCGGTGCGCTTTTGCAGGTCCGCCACGTAGTCGGGTTCCCCCAGGGCCCAACCCCTTAGAACCGAATCCGTCACGGCCGCCTGTTGGGCCGGACTGATGCCTGAACTGACGAGCCCGGCATAGCCCGCCTCCCGCGCGAATGGCGTATTGCCCAGCTCCCAGTAAATGGGATGCGGCGTGATCAGGCGATCACTTCGACGACCCAGGTAGTGCAGATAGCTCGACCATGGGTACTCGCCCGCCGTTTCGGCGATTCCTGCTCGCACCGGGTTGAGGTCGATGTACGCCATGCAGGCCAGCAGATAGCGCTCGGCCTGGATCAACGTAGAGCGATACCGGCCCTCCCACAAGGTGCCCGTGCGCCCCTGAGCTTGGTTGAAGTAACGAACATACCGCCGACCCACCGATTGCATCATTTGCGGTATTCCCACTGCGGTGTCAGGCGTGGCGAGCAGATGAAAGTGATTGCTCATCAGCACGTAGGAATGAATCACCACGCCCGACTTCCGGGCATGCTCGTCCAGCAGCGTCAACAACATCTCGTAGTCCGCCGACGCCGCGAAGATCGGCTGGCGGTTGTTGCCGCGTTGGATGATGTGGTGGGGATAACCGGGGATTGTCAGTCGCGGAAGGCGAGCCATGGGAGAAGCGCCGCTGGTGTCGGAAACAGATGATAAATCGGAATCTTACCCCAATTAATCAATCAAGTGAGACCGGGATAGCGGATGGGTTCGAGCGCTGCCAAGCCGAATTCGCCCAGGACCGCACGCAAGCGTTCCGCGGCGCTGCGTTTTGGATGACCGGTGTGACGGGCCAGGATCAGTTCATTCTTCAGGCTGTGCTCCCACCCCACCAGTTCCGTGACTGCGACTTGGTAGCCGCGAGCCTCAAGGTAGAGACATCGCAACACATTGGTGAGCTGGCTGCCCAGTTCTCGGGTGTGCAGCGGATGACGCCACAGCTCGGCCAAAGGTGTGCGCGACAGCGCCAGGGCCTTGTTCCGCCGCAGGCACGCTGCGATTTCCGCCTGGCAGCACGGCACCAGCACCATGAAACGGGCCTGCTTGCGCAAGCCGAATGCGATCGCGTCGTCCGTCGCCGTGTCACAAGCATGAAGAGCCGTGACGACGTCGATCTGCGCCGGCACACCTTCGCTGTCGGCGGCCTGTTGCGCGCTCACATTCAGGAACGACATCCTTTCGAATCCAAGCCGCGCTGCCAGTTGACGCGACCGTTCGACCAGTTCGGGCCTGGTCTCGATGCCGTAGATGTGCCCCGCGCCGCGCTGCTTGAAATACAGGTCGTACAGGATGAACCCCAGGTAGGACTTTCCGGCGCCGTGATCGGCCAGCGTCGGGCCATCGGTCGACTCGGGCAGCTCCAGCAGCAACTTCTCGATGAACTGATAAAGGTGGTAGACCTGTTTGAGCTTGCGGCGCGAATCCTGGTTCATTCGCCCGTCGCGGGTGAGGATGTGCAGTTCCTTGAGCAATTCGGTCGATTGCCCCGGCCGCAGGTCCAGCGTCTCGCCCTTCATTCGTCGGGCCCGATGCCAAGCGCG
>JANYAN010000226.1 GCA_025361305.1 Burkholderiales bacterium | reverse complement strand
CCGCCAGCACGATGGCCGAGACCTCGGCCCGCAGATCGGCGCGCCGATCGGGCTGGATGGAGCCCGTGATCAGCGGCCCGGCAGAGAGGGTCCCGGGCGCCAGCGTGATGACATCCTCGGGGGTAATCAGGAGCGCCGGCGGTGCGACGCCGGCGGCCTTGGCGTCCGCATTGGCCGTGCCGCGGTTGCAGCCGGCCAGGGCCACCGATAGGGCTAAAACGAAAAACAGCAGCCGCACGTCACCTCCGGGTTGATGGGCGCCTATTATGAAGAAAGTGAACAGTTGGGTCTGCCCCCCTGCGACGAAATGCTTGCCAGGGCGACAGAGCGCCTGAAATGCGGGATGGGAACCTTGCCTGGCAATTCCCTGCCCGAGAAGCGCCGTATTATGGGCACTTTGGCGGTATGGTCATGTTTTTGGAGGCATCGCGCATTTGAAAAAAATACTGCGCAGCCGGCATTTGTCCGGTCTGCTTTTCGGCGCGTTGCTGATGATCCTGGTCCACGTGATCGGCACGCTGGGCTACCGGTACATCGGGCGGCCATCGGCCACCTGGATTGACAGCTTCTACATGACCTTCATCACCGTGGCCACGATCGGCTACGGCGAGATCGTCGACCTGAGCCAGCACCCCTACGGGCGGCTTTTCACGGTCTTTATCGCCGTGGTGGGCATCGGCACGATGACTTACCTGTTTTCCACCTTCGTCGCGCTGCTGCTCGAATCCGATCTGAACGCCTCCTTGAGGAAGAAACGAATGGAAAAAGAAATTGCCCGGCTCAGTGGCCACTACATCATCTGCGGCATCGGCCGCGTCGGAACCAATGTAGCCAACGAATTGGTCAAGACCCGGCGCGCCTTCGTGGTGATCGAGAGCGACCAGCCTGCGCTGGACACCTGGCTGGAGCACCACCCGAACACGCTGCACCTGCACGACGATGCCGCTGATGACAGTGCGATGCTCAGGGCCGGAGTCATGGGGGCGGCCGGCGTTTTTGCCGTGACGGGCGACGACAGCCACAACCTGGTGCTTTCGCTATCCGTCAAGCTGCTCAACCCCCGGGCCCGGGTGGTTGCCCGCCTGCACGACATCCGCAACGCCGACAAGGCCCGCCGGGCCGGCGCCGATGAGATCGTCTCGCCCGATTTCACCGGCGGGATGCGCATCGCCTCGGCGATGGTGCGGCCCCACGCCGTCAACTTCATGGACCAGATGCTGCGCAGCGACGATGGGCTGCGGGTGGAAGAAGTGATCGTGCCGGCCGAATTTCCGGCCACGGAACTGGCGCAGCTGATTCCGCGCTCGCGCGAGTACATGCTGATGGCCACGCACGAGGCCGGGCAATGGGTGTTCAACCCGCCCGACGACCACGTGATCCGGGGCGGCGTGGCACTCGTTTTCATGGCGGGGCCGCGAGGGCGGGAACATTTCGAGAACCTGCTCAAGACTTGATCGGCACTGGCGCGACACGCGTCGGGTCACAATGGAGTTCATGATGTCAAACGCCAGAATGCCGGTCGGTTTTTCCGCCATGGTCGGCTGCTTGAGCCTTGTCGCATCCCTTTGGGCCAGCCCGGCCCATGCGCAAGACACATCACCGGAGCAAGTGCTCTACTTGCCGATTTATTCACACATTTACTACGGTGAGGTGGGCAAGGACGGAAAGCCGGAGCAAAGGCTTCTGTCTGCGCACGTGAGCATCCGCAACACCGATCCGCGCAACAGTATCCGGGTGCTCTACGCGCGGTACTACGATACGGATGGCAAGCTGATCAGGAACTACATCCCCAATCCCGTCACCGTGCCCCCGATGGGCACCACGGAACTATTTGTTCCGCGCAGCGACGCCAGCGGAGGCTCTGGCGCAAATTTCGCGATCGGCTGGAAAGCCGTGGCGAACGCCAGCCCACCGCTGGTGGAAGCGGTTCATGTGGCCATGGAAGTTTCGCGCAGCCTGATCTTCACGACCACGGGGCGGCCGATACAGTCGCGGTGAGTTATCCATTTATCAGCCATGCGCGTGCCCGAAACCTCGTTGGCTGCCCGCTGTAATCAATCGGCCTTGACCTGTGTGCCGAACTCTACCGTCATCGTGGCATGCGCAGAGGCGACGGGCCGCAGGTACACCCCTTGGGCCAGCAAGGCTGCCTGCAGCGCCGGAATGTCCACGTCGCGGGGTTCGACGCCTCGAGCCACAGCCTGGGCGGCCGCCACGCCTGCTGCCTGGCCCGTGATCCAGCACTGCGGAATCTCGCGCATGAAGCCGTGCGAACTCTTGTCGCACGAGACATGCCTGCCGGGGGCCAGCAGCCCATCGAGTTGCACCGGCACCAAGGCGCCGTACGGGATGGAGATCTTGGGAAACTTGGGCGAGACGGCAGGCGTGACGCCTACCTCGTCGGGCAG
>JANYAN010000224.1 GCA_025361305.1 Burkholderiales bacterium | reverse complement strand
AGCATGCGACCCGCCTGGAGTTCGAGCAGGCTGCCGAGCTGCGCAACCAGATGTCGGCCCTGTCCACGGTGTTGCACCAGCAGTCGGTGGAGACCGTGTCGGACCGCGATGCCGACATCTGGTTGCGCAGCTCGGCAGCCTGCTCGAACTCCAGGCGGGTCGCATGCTCCATCATCCGCGCCTCGAGTGCCGCCAGCAGTTCCTGCGTTTCGCCGCGCAGAAAGGCCTCGGCGTTGAGCACGTCCTGCTGGTAGTCGCCGGGCGTCACCAGGCCGACGCACGGTCCCGAACACCGCTTGATCTGGTAGAGCAGGCAGGGCCGGGTGCGGTTGGCAAACACGGTGTCTTCACAGGTGCGAATGCGAAACACCTTTTGCAGCAGCTGGATCGATTCCTTGACCGCCCAGGCGCTGGGGTAGGGCCCGAAGTAGCGATGCTTGCGGTCGACCGCACCCCGGTAATAGGCCACGCGAGGGAAGCTGGCCGGGGAAACGCCAGCGCCAGCGTCCTGGCGCGAGGCCACCGTGGCCCTGACGTCGTGCCGCTCGTGCGGACCCGTCAACTTGAGATACGGATAGCTTTTGTCATCCCGGAACAGGATGTTGTACCTTGGATTGAGCGTCTTGATCAGGTTGTTTTCAAGCAGCAGCGCCTCGGCCTCAGAGCGCACGACTGTGGTCTCCATGCGCACAATCTTGCCGATCATGTGGCCGATTCGCGTGCCGCCATGGCTGTTCTGGAAGTAGCTGGCAACACGCTTTTTAAGGTTGCGCGCCTTGCCGACGTAGAGCACGCCCCCTTCAGCGTCGAAATACCGATAGACGCCGGGCAGCTGTGGCAGGGCCGCCACCTCGGCCAGCAGTTGTTCAGAGTGGGCCTCGGACATGGGCCCTATTATCTCGGCAGCATGCTCTGGGACATATTCTGCAAGGTCATTGACAATCACGGCGACGTCGGCGTGTGCTGGCGCCTGGCCGCCGATCTGGCCGGACGCGGCCAGTCAGTGCGGCTATGGCTTGACGACCCCAGCGTCCTGACGTGGATGGCACCGGGCGGCCAGACCGATGTTCAGGTCCTGCCGTGGGAGGACAGCGGCGGCGTAACCGCATCCGGTCACGTGGTCATCGAGGCCTTTGGCTGCGAGCTCGGCGACCGATTTGTGGCCACCATGGCACGGAGCCAGGGCGCCGCGTGCCGACCGCCTGTGTGGGTCAACCTCGAGTACCTGAGCGCTGAAACCTTTGTGCAGCGAAACCACGCACTTCCGTCCCCGGTCTTGCAGGGGCCCGGTGCAGGTTTGACAAAGCATTTCTTTTACCCGGGATTCACGCGGGGCACCGGCGGGCTGCTGCGCGAACCCGGCCTTGCATCACGCCAATCGTGCTTTGACCGGCAAGCCTGGACGCAGGCGCAAGGGCTGACACCGTCCGCTGGCCGAACCGTCTCGTTGTTTTGCTATGAACCGTCCGGATTGCCGGCGCTGCTTGCAGGCTTCGCTCGCGGGCCCCAACCGACCCGGTTGCTGGTGACAGCCGGCCGCGCCCGGCATGCCGTCGAGGCAGCGATGGGCTCGCAAGAAACCCGTGGGCCAGGGTGGAATCGGTCCGGCCTGCTCACCGTGCACTGGCTGACACTCCTGAGCCAAAATGATTTCGACCACCTGCTGTGGGCCAGCGACCTGAATTTCGTTCGGGGCGAGGATTCGCTGGTTCGCGCGCTCTGGGCCGGCCAGCCGCTGGTGTGGCAGCCCTACCCGCAGCACGACAACGCCCACCACGCCAAGCTCGCCGCTTTCCTCGACTGGCTCCAGGCCCCGGCCAGCCTGCGCCGCTTCCACAGAGGCTGGAGCGGCATTGAGCCCGCGCTGCCCGGAATCGATCCTGGTGGCTGGTCCGATTGCATCGCGGACGCACGCACGCGCCTGCTGGCGCAGGACGACCTTACCACCCAGCTGATGCGGTTTGTCGACCATCGCATATGGGAATCGCCATGAGGCTGCTGCTGGTGGAAGACGACCGGATGATCGGGCGCGCCATGCGCCGGGGCCTGGGCGACGCCGGATTTGCGGTCGATTGGGTAACGGACGCGGCTGCGGCAGAACTGGCGCTGAACAATGGCGTCTACGATCTGGCGCTGCTCGACCTGGGCCTGCCCGGCAAGGACGGCATGGCACTGCTGCGGGAAATGCGCGGACGCCGCGACACCACGCCGGTGCTGATCGTGACGGCACGCGATGCGGTCGCTGAGCGCGTCGCCGGCCTCAATGCAGGGGCGGACGACTACGTGCTCAAGCCGTTCGACCTCGACGAGCTCGTGGCCCGCGTGCGCGCGCTGCTGCGACGCCGGGCTGGTTCGGTCACGCCGACGCTGGAATGCGGCCGCCTGGCACTCGACCCGGTGCGGCGGGAGGTCAGGCTTGCAGGCGAACCCGTCCACCTGTCGGCACGCGAGTTCGCCTTGCTCGAGACCCTGATGCAACGTCCCGGCGCTGTGCTCTCGCGCGAACAGCTGGAGGACGCCGTGTACGGCTGGAACGAGGAACTGGGCAGCAACGCCGTGGAGGTGCACCTGCACAACCTGCGCCGCAAGCTGGGCGCGGACTGCATCCGAAATGTCCGCGGTGTCGGATACAAGGTGATGCCCGAGTGACCGTTTCAATTCACCGCACCGTGCTGCTGTGGGTCATGGGTGCGCTACTGCTGGGCTCCGGCCTGCTTGCTGGCGGGTCCTGGTGGGTGCTGCACCAGGCACTGGGCGAGGTGTTCGAGGCCAATCTCAAGCAGGTCGCGCTGGCCGTGGCCAACCAGCACATCACATACGGCGCGTCGCAGCGGGCCGGTGGTGCCCAGCCGCAGCCCCGGATCTATGAGGAATATGGCAAGTTTGCGTTCGTCACCGCGGTCTGGTCACTCGATGGCGCGCGGGTCTACACCTCGGACGCCAGGGTCGGCCTGCCATTCCTCTCGCGCAGCGGCCTGAGTATCGTTTCAGCCGGCGGCGAGCCCTGGCAGCTCTACACCATCGTGCTGGATGGCGGCATTGTCCAGGCGGCCCAGCGGATTCGCGAGCGCCAGGCGCTGGAGCGAGAGACCGCCTCCCAGCTGCTGGTGCCCGCGCTGGCCCTGCTGGCGGTTGTGGCCGCGCTGGTGACGCTGGCCCTGCGGCGTGGCCTGGCGCCGCTGTCGCGGGCGGCGAGCGATGTGGCTGCCCGTAGCGGCGAGGCTCTGCACCCGATTGACCTGGGCCCCCACCCGCCCGAGCTGCACCGGTTGATCGGCGCCATCAACGACCTGATGGCGCGGCTGGGCAGCGCGCTGGCCGTTCAGCGCAATTTTCTGGCCGATGCGGCCCATGAACTGCGTACACCCATCACCGCCCTGCGGCTCCAGCTGCAGTTGCTTGAGCGGGCGGGCCGCCCGGCCGAGCAGGCGGCGGCCCTGGTGGAGCTGCGCGCCGGGATCGACCGGACCCAGCACCTTGTCGAACAGCTGTTGCAGCTTTCGCGGCTGGCGCCCCAGACCCCAGCGTTGCACCGCGAGCCGCTGGACCTGGCGCAACTTGCCCGAGCTACGGTGGCGCGGTTCAGCCCCCGCGCGGATGAGCTTGGCATCGACCTGGGCGCGATCGCCTCCGCGGGTGCTGTGGTGCTGGGCGACGCGCGCCAGCTGGAGATCCTGCTGGACAACCTGGTCGACAACGCCCTGCGCCACACGCCACACGGCGGCCGGGTCGACGTATCGGTCGGGCTACGCGCCGGTCGCCCCTGCGTCGACGTGGCTGACACCGGGCCGGGTATCGCAGTGCAGGATCGCGAGCGCGTGTTCGACCGCTTCTTTCGCGCAGGTGCCCCCGCGGCGGACCAGGCCGGCCCTCACGACGGCAGCGGCCTGGGCCTGGCGATTGTGCGAGCCGTGGCGGACCGGCATGGTGCCACCGTCACTCTGGACGATGCCCCTACCGGCGGACTGCAGGTCAGCGTGGTGTTTTCGTCGGCGTGACGGCTACCGTACTGGTGCGACAGGCCGCGAACAGGTCGAGCCGGGCGTCGTAAGCGCCGGTCTGCACGTCCAGCACGCCCAGCAGCGAATGGAACAGGTTGTCGTGGCTGACTGGCTGACTGGAACGGCTGCGCAGGCACTTCGGGTCCACGCCGAAGCTGTCGCGAAAAGCCGGCGAAAGCCACATGACCATCGGCACGTGCGTCTGCACGTCGGGCGCGATGGCGTAAGGCATTCCATGCAGGTACAGGCCGCCTTCGCCCAGCGATTCACCGTGATCCGAAACATAGAGCATGGCGGTGTCGTGCGTGGCCTGGGCACGGTCCAGGAAATCGATCACCCGCGACAGGAAGTAGTCGGTGTAGAGCAGCGAATTATCGTAGGCATTGCGGATTTCGTCCTGCGTGCACTTTCGAAGCTCCTCGTTCTCGCAGGCCGGCGTGAAACGCTTGAATACGGCCGGATAGCGCCTGAAGTAGGCCGGCCCATGGCTGCCCAGCTGGTGCATCACAATGACCAGGTTGCCCTTGTCGTCGCGCAGGAGCTTGTCCATGCCCAGCAGCAACACTTCGTCCAGGCACTGGCCTTCGGCGCAAAGCGCCTCGGAGCCCGTGCTGTCAAGCTGATCGACAGGCAGTCCGTCACACACGCCCTTGCAGCCCGACTGGTTGTCGCGCCAGCGCACCGACAGGCCGGCATGCGCCAGCAC
>JANYAN010000201.1 GCA_025361305.1 Burkholderiales bacterium | reverse complement strand
CGTGTCCCCTACGACCACTGGGCAACGGCGCTGGTCATCCGGGCCGCGGGCCTGCCTGAATTCAATGCCCGGCGGCTGGCGCTGGGCCAATGAGGAGGAAATCTTGAGGCTTCTGGAACCCGGCACCGAAATCGACGGCTTTCTGATCGGCGAGTGCGTTCATTCCGGCGGCATGGCCCACATCTACCACGTCCGCTTCGCCAACCCGGAGCGCGACCCGGGCTTTGCGATGGCCATGAAAGTGCCACGCATGGCCAGCGGCGACGGCGCAGAAAACATCGTCAGCTTCGAGGTGGAACACCGCCTGCTGCGGGTGCTGACTGGCCCGCACGTCCCGCGCTTTGTCGCGGCGGGCGACCTGGCGCGTCTGCCCTATCTGGTGCTGGAGTACATCGAGGGCCTGACTTTGCAGCATTGGCTGGACGAGGCGCAGCGCACGGGGCAGCGTCCCGCACCGCACGAGATTGCCCGGCTCGGGGCTGCCACGGCCGCCGCGGCGCACAGCTTGCACCAGCAGGACGCCGTGCACCTGGATCTGAAACCGGCCAATGTGATGATCCGACCAGACGGCAACGCCGTGTTGCTGGATTTCGGCCTGAGCTGGCATGCCCATTACCCGGACCTGCTGGCCGAGGAATTGCGCAAGGCCGTCGGCTCTCCGGTCTGGATGGCGCCCGAGCAAGTGGTGGGCGTGCGCGGCGACCCGCGCAGCGACGTGTTCGCGCTCGGTGTGATGCTTTATGAGCTGGCCACGGGCGAGCTTCCGTTCGGCGACCCCCAGACCACTGGCGGCTTGCGCCAGCGCTTGTGGATGGATCCGGTACCGCCGCGCCGCCTGCGTCCCGACCTGCCCGACTGGTTGCAGGAGATCATCCTGCGTTGCCTGGAACCGGCGGCGGCGCGCCGCTACCCATCAGCCGCACACCTGGCTTTCGACCTGGGCCACCCGGACCAGGTGCAGGTCGGCCCGCGCGGCCGGCGCACGGGTGCCACCCCATGGCACGAGCACCTGCGCCGCTGGATCCGGGCGGCCGGCATGCAATACCAGCCCAGCCCGCTGCCCAGCGAGCAGATTTCCGAAGTTCCGATCGTGATGGTCGCCGTCCCCTGGCAGGACGTCAGCGACGCGACGCTGTACTCGCTGCGCCAGGCGGCGGCGCGTTCCCTGGGCATCCGCGCTGGCGCCCGGCTTGCCTGCGTGACCGTCATCGGGCCGGGGGCCACTGACGCCACCAACGACAGCCGCAGTGAAACCACAGTGCACCGCGCTCAGCTGGAACACCTGCGGCGCTGGGCCCAGGGGCTGGACCTGGAAGGCAATCAGGTCTCTTTCCATGTGCTGGAGGCCCGCGACACGGCCGAAGCGTTGCTCGAGTACGCCCGCGGCAACCAGGTCAGCCTGATCGTCATGGGCGCGGCCACGCACGGCCTGATGCTGCAGCGATTGCTGGTCACGGTACCGATCCGCGTGGCGATGGATGCGCCGTGCAGCGTGATGCTGGTCAAGCAGGCGTTGCCCTTCGAGCGGCTCGCGACCCCGCACGACGAGCGCCAGGGCGGACAATCGGGAGATGTCGTCCCATCCCTATGAAGTCTTGACACCCGATGTGGTGCTCGACGCCCTGGCCAGCGTCGGCCTGTTCGGTGACGGGCGCCTGCTGGCCCTGAGCTCGTATGAGAACCGGGTCTACCAGGTTCACCTGGAAGACCCGTACGCCGGCAACGACTCGGTCGTCGTCAAGTTCTACCGGCCACAGCGCTGGAGCGACGCGCAGATCCTGGAAGAACATGCCTTCGCCGCCGAATTGATGGCCGCCGAAGTGCCCGCTGTCGGACCGCTGGTGCTCCATGGCGCGACCTTGCACCAGCACGCCGGCTTTGGCTTCAGCATCAGCCCCCGACGCGGCGGCCGGCCACCCGAGCTGGACGACCCCGACGTGCTGGAGTGGATCGGCCGCTTCATGGCACGCATCCACAGCGTGGGCGCGGCCCGGCCGTTCTCCACCCGTCCGGCGCTGGACGTGCAGGCCTTTGCGATCGAGCCGCGCGACTGGCTGCTGGCCCACGACGGGATCCCGCTGGATGTGCAAGGCCCCTGGCTCAAGCGCTGCAACGAGGCGATCGAGCTGATCGGCGCCAGCGGCGCCTGGGCCAATGCAGGCGGGCCCAAGGAGCCCGTGATCCGGTTGCTGCGCCTGCACGGCGACTGCCATCCCGGCAATATCCTGTGGACCCCCGGCCAGGGCCCGCATTTCGTCGACCTGGACGACGCCCGCACCGGCCCCGCAGTGCAAGACCTGTGGATGCTGCTCTCGGGCGACCGGTCGCAACGACAGCGCCAGCTTGGCGCGCTGCTGGATGGCTACGAGCAGTTTCGCGACTTCGACCGCAACGAGTTGGCGCTGATCGAGCCGCTGCGCACACTGCACCTGATCCACTACAGCGCCTGGCTGGCGCGGCGCTGGGACGACCCTGCCTTTCCGCAAGCCTTTCCGTGGTTCGGCAGCAGCGACTACTGGCGGGGCCAGGTGCAGATGCTGGAGGAGCAACTCGAGGCGATGCAGGAGCCGGCGCTGGTGGCTTGAGCGCGGCTGGCCGCGTGCCGCCTCACCGCACCGGGTTTTCCAGCACCCCGATCCCGTCGATCTCCATCCGCACGACATCGCCCGCCTTCAGGTACTTTGGCGGCTTGAAGCCGATGCCCACGCCTACCGGTGTGCCGGTGGCGATGACGTCGCCGGGGTAGAGCGTGATGCCGGCCGACAGGGTTTCGATGAGCGTCGGAATGTTGAAGATCAGGTCGGCCGTGCTGGCGTTCTGCCGCTCCTGCCCGTTGACCCAGCAGCGCACCCGCGTGGCCTGGCCATCGCACTCGTCGGCGCTGACCAGCCAGGGGCCCATCGGGCAGAACGTGTCGAACGATTTGCCCAGATGCCATTGCTGGTGCCGGCTTTGCCAGTCGCGGGCGGTGACGTCGTTGACGATGGTGTAGCCCCACACATGCGCCATCGCATCCGCCGCCTTGATGCCCTTGCCGCCGCGACCGATGACCACTGCCAGTTCGACCTCGTAGTCGATCGCGCTGGAAACAGCCGAGTCGATGACGATAGGCTCATCGGGCCCGATGACCGACTCGGGCACCTTGCTGAAGATGATGGGCACGCTGGGAATTTCACCGCCCGACTTGGCGCTGCTGTCGAAACCACTGCCGGCGAATTCTTTCGCATGAGCGTGATAGTTCTTGCCGACGCAGAAGATGTTGCGTCGTGGACGCGGCAACGGCGCGGTCAGTTTGACTTGCGCCAGTTCAAGCGGCGCCAGCAGCGGCGGCAATGCCTCGCCGCGGGCGAGCGCCTCCACCGCGGGTAGCGCACCCAGCGAGCGCAGGGCGGGCGGCAGGTCGAACGGCTGGATCTGGGACAGGTCGGCAGACACCAGGCCGGCGCCCGGCAGGCCTTGATGGATATAGGCGGCAATCCTCATCGGGAAAACTCTCTCGCTGGGTTGAAATCAACGTAGCATGCTAACCAAATATTGCTCACCGCGCCGTTCCCAGGAGACTTCCCCATGCATCGCCGTCGCGCTTTCGTTGCCGTCCTGCTGATGGCGGCGGCCGGTTGGGCCGCTGGCCAGGCCGCTTACCCCACCAGGCCGATCAGCATGATCGTGCCCTTTCCCCCCGGTGGCCTGGCTGACCTGGTGGCCAGGCCGGTGGCCGAGGCGATGTCGCGAGAGCTGGGCCAGTCCGTGGTGGTCGAGAACCGGGGCGGTGCCGGCGGTGGCATCGGCATGGGCCAGGCGGCCAAGGCGCCGGCCGACGGCTACACGGTGCTGCTCTCGCTTTCGTCCTTCACCGTTCTGCCCGAGGCCGATGTCCTGCTGGGTCGCTCACCCATGTATACGCTGGCTTCGCTGCGCCCGATCGCGCGCTTCACGGCCGATCCCACGGTGCTGGCCGTGCGCGCCGAGGCACCGTGGAAGACGGTGAAAGACTTTGTCGACGACGCCAGAAACCGCCCGGGCGCCATCAACTATGGCTCTTCAGGCAACTACGGCACCATGCATGTGCCGATGGAAATCCTGTCGCAGACCGCAGGCATCAAGATGACACACGTGCCCTTCACGGGTGCCGGCCCGGCCGTGCTGGCCCTGCTGAGCGGCCAGATCGACGCGGTCTCGTCCGGGCCGGCCACGGTGCTGCAGTATGTCAAGGCCGGCAAGCTGCGGGTGCTGGCCCATTGGGGCAACGGACGTCTTGAGGCGATGCCCGACGTGACCTCGCTCAGGGACGCCGGCTACGCCGCCGAATACGCGCAGTGGTCGGGCCTGTTCATCCCCGCCGCAACGCCAGAGCCGGTGGCTCAGCGGCTGCGAGCAGCCGCGCGGGCGGCGGCGAGCGATGCGAAAGTCAAGAGTGTGATCTTCGACGCCGGCAGTCCCGTTCTGTACCTGGACACGCCCGAGTTCGAGCGCTACGTGCAATCCGACGCAAAGCGGATGGCCGAGGTGGTCAAGAAGATCGGTAAAGTTGAATAGCAGCTTGTCATCCCGGGCTAGGCCCGGGATCCATGGATTGCGGGTCTAGCCCGCAATGACAGGATCGCTCACCCGGAGAAAGTCATGTCGCGTGCATTTCGTTCCTGGTTGGCCGCATTTGCCTTGTCGACCCTGGCGGGCGGCAGTCTGGCCCAGACCTATCCCACGCGGCCGGTCAAGATCATCGTGCCGTTTGCCACGGGGGGCCCGGCTGACAATTACGCCAGGATCCTCGCGCAGCGGCTGCAGGACACGATGGGCCAGCCGTTCGTGGTCGAAGACCGGCCCGGCGCAGGCTCGCTGATCGGTACCGATCTGGTCGCGAAGTCGGCCGCTGACGGCTACACCTTGCTGCTGATGTCCAACACGCACACCGTCAACGAAACGCTGGTCGCCAACAAGCCTTTCAGCCTGGCGCGAGACTTCATCGGCATCGCGCCGATCAATTACTCCGACCTGGTGCTGGTGGCGTATCCCGCGCTGAAAGCTTCGACCCTTCAGGAGGTGATCAGCCTCGCGCGCGCCCAGCCCGGCAAGCTGAATTACGCCTCCTCGGGCACCGGTACGCCCTACCACATGGCCGGCGAGCTGTTCAAGAGCCTGGCCGGCGTCTACCTTGTCCACATCCCGTACCGTGGCAGCTCAGGCGCGCGCACCGACCTGATCGGCGGCCAGGTCGACCTGATGTTCGACGCCGTGACCACCATGACCGACCAGATCAAGGCGGGCAAGGTCAAGGCCATCGCCACAACCGGACGTCAGCGCTCCGACGTGCTGTCTGACGTGCCCACGGTGCAGGAGGCCGGCGTGCCGAACTACGAGGCCACGATCTGGCTGGGGCTGATGGCACCCAAGGGAACTCCCAAGGCGATCGTGGACAGGCTCAACGAGGCCGTGTCGAAGTTCACCAGCCAGGCCGAGGTGCGCCAGCAGTGGGGCCGCCAGGGCGCCACGCCCATGGTGATGACGCCGGCGGTGTTCGACAAGTACATCCAGGACGACATCGCCAAATGGGCGCGTGTCATCAAGTCCGCCAACATCAAGGCCGAGTGACTCATGGCTGAAGTCATCCGGGTATTCAGCGGTGGCGCGGCGCAGGCCCTCGTGGGGCAGTTGCGCGAGCGCTTCGCGGCCGAGACGGGCTGCGCCATCGAGGCCAGTTTCGGCGCCGTCGGCGCCATGAAGGACAAGCTGCTGGCCGGCGAGGCCTGCGACGTGCTGATCCTCACAGATTCGCTGATCGCGCAGCTGGCGGCGCAGGCCCAAGTCGTCGCGGGATCCGCGCGGCCGCTGGGCGTCGTCAAGACCGGCATTGCCCTGAAGGAGGGCGCCGCACCGGTCATCGTGGATTCGCCGCAGGCGCTGAAGACCGCGCTGCTGGCGGCGAGCGGTGTTTACTTTCCCGACCCGCACAAGGCGACGGCCGGAATCCATTTCATGAAGGTGCTGCGCTCACTCGACCTCGAAGGCGCACTGGGCGGGCGCCTGCATCCATTCCCCAATGGCGCCGCCGCAATGGGCCAGATGGCCCGCGCCACAGGCGACCACCTGATCGGCTGCACCCAGGTCACGGAGATCCTGTTCGCGCAGGGCGTGCAGCTGGTCGGTCTCTTGCCGAAAGAATTCGAACTGGCAACCGTCTACACCGCAGCGGTGTGCAACCGCGCCGCCAACCCCGCAGCTGCAGCGGCCCTGGTAGCGCTATTGGCCGGCACCGATGCCGCCCCGATTCGAGCGGCGGTCGGCTTCGAGCCGGGTTAAGCCAGCAATGAGTTGACGCGCCTGACGTAAGCGGCGGGATCTTCCGGCAAACCACCCTCCGCCAGCAAGGCCTGGTCGAACAGGATCTGGGCCAGGTCGTCGAAATGGGCCGACGCCTCGAGCTTCTTGACCAGCGCGTGATCGGTGTTGATCTCCAGGACCGGCTTGGTCTCGGGCACCTTCTGCCCTGCCTGCTTGAGCATCCGCGCCAGTTGCATGCTCATGCCATCGTCCGCGGCAACCAGGCAGGCCGGTGAATCGACCAGGCGCGTGGTGACCCGCACATCGGCCGCCTTGTCCTTGAGTGCTTCCTTCAGGCGCGCGAGCATCGGCTTGAAGGCCTCGGCGGCTTCTTCAGCAGCCTTCTTCTCGGTCTCGTCCTGCAACTTGCCCAGGTCGACCGCGCCCTTGGCCACTGACTGCAGCGGCACACCGTCAAACTCATGCAGGTAGTTCAAGGCCCACTCGTCGACCCGGTCGGTCATCAGCAGCACCTCGATGCCCTTCTTGCGGAAGACTTCGAGTTGCGGGCTGTTGCGAGCGGCCGCCTGGGTCTCGGCGGTGATGTAGTAGATTGCTTCCTGCCCTTCCTTCATCCGCGCCTTGTAATCGGCCAGGCCGACAGTCACGGTGTCCGTTGACGTGGAAGCCAGTCGCAGCAACCGGGCCAGGCGTTCGCGGCTGGCGAAATCCTCGCCGAGCCCCTCCTTGAGCACGGCGCCGAACTCGGCGTAGAACTTTGCGTACTTGCCCTTGTCTTCGTCGCTCGCGCCCTCTTCCTTTTCCAGCTTGGCCAGATCTTCCAGCATCGACAGCACACGCTTGGTGGAGCCTTCTCGGATCGCCTTGACATCGCGGCTTTCCTGCAGCAGTTCACGGCTGACGTTGAGCGGCAGGTCGGCCGAATCGATCACGCCCCGCACGAATCGCAGGTAGGCCGGCAGCAACGCTTCGGCCTCATCCATGATGAAGACGCGCTTGACGTAGAGCTTCACGCCCGCCGCCTTCTCACGGTTCCACAGGTCGAACGGGGCGCTGGCCGGGATGTAGAGCAGTTGCGTGTACTCGGTACTGCCCTCGACCCGGTTGTGCGCCCAGGCCAGAGGCGGCTGCGAATCGTGGCTGATCTGCTTGTAGAACTCCTGGTACTGCTCGGGGGTGATGTCCTTTTTTGGCCTGGACCACAGCGCACTGGCCTGGTTGACGGTTTCCCATTCATCCGTCAGGACCATCTCGCCGCCCTTGTTGTCTTCACCCTCTTTCCATTCCTCCTTGCGCATCAGGATCGGCAGCGAGATGTGGTCTGAGTACTTGTTGACAATCGACTTGAGCTTCCAGCTGCCCAGGCAATCGCTGGCGTCCTCGCGCAGGTGCAGGGTGACGCTGGTGCCACGCTGCGGCCGGGCCATTGTCTCCACCTCGAAATCGCCGGCGCCCACGCTGGTCCAGCGCACACCTTCGTCGGCCTTGAGGCCCGCGCGGCGCGATTCCACGGTGATACGGTCGGCGACGATGAAGCCCGAATAGAAGCCCACACCAAACTGGCCGATCAGCTGGGCGTCGGCCTTCTGGTCGCCCGACAGGCGATTGACGAACTCACGGGTACCGCTCTTTGCGATGGTGCCAAGGTTGTCGATGGCCTCCTGCTGCGACAGCCCGACGCCGTTGTCGGAAATGGTCAATGTGCGGGCCTGCTTGTCGAAGGCCAGGCGCACCTCCAGGTTGGGAGCATCTTCGTACAGTGCAGGATTGTCCAGGGCCTCGAAGCGCAGCTTGTCGCAGGCGTCCGACGCATTGGAGATCAACTCGCGCAGGAAGATCTCCTTGTTGGAGTACAGCGAATGGGTGACCAGGTGCAGCAGCTGGGCCACCTCGGCCTGGAATGAGAGGGTCTGTTTCTGGGTCATGGCGGGTGTGCGGTAGAGAGAGAAGAACGCCCCGCAAATGGGGACGTTCCGCAAGGATTTCAAGCCGCCCTGTCGGCGACGCGCCGACTATACCCGCATGGGCGCGCTTACAGGCCGTTGACAGGCGTGCCGGCCAGCGTCGTCAGGTGGTTGCGCACGCGCGATTGCGCGAGGTGGGCCGAGCCGCTGTCCTCGGCGGTCATCGCGGCCACCTGGTCGCGCTCGTCGATGTATTCGGCTCGCACGTCGGCGCGGGCGCGCGTGGACTGGAACTGCGCCAGCTGGTTGTAGCTGGTCGCCCATGGGTTCACGCCGGCTTTCTTGTACTGGGCCAGCTGGGTCTGCACTTGTGCACGCGTGAGCGTCGACTGGAACGGGCTGTTGTCCACAGTGATGTCATCGGCACGGGCAGCTGCGCTTGCAAGGACGGCGGCGGCAGCGATGGCAAGGATGGCTTTGGAATTCATGATGAGAAACCTTTCAGTGAGTGATTCAACGTTTGCTGCGGCTTGCTTCCGGTTTCTCGTTCCGAGTCCGGTTGCTCACCGTGACTTCACTGTAGGCGCGGGGATTTAGCCGGGGCTTAGCGTTGGCTTAGCTGAGCATTAGCGAGGCCGCCATGACAAGTCCCCTGGCGGGACTGGGCAGTGCCTATGCCCGCTCGATGCGCGCGACCAGGCCGCTGCGGTCGTCGCGATTGCGCAGCAGCACGCGCAGGCCGCAGCGCTGCGCCGCCGACTGTGCGATGGCCAGGCCCAGGCCGCTGCCGCGCGCCTGGCTGCCCGGCACGCGGAAAAAACGGTCGAACACGCGCGCGAGCAGATCGGGCGGGACGCCGGGACCGGTGTCGACCACTTCGATGACCGGATTGCCCTTCTCGGTGGCGACGCGTACGTCCACCACGCCGCCTTCGGGCGTGTAACGCAGCGCGTTCTCGATCAGGTTGTCCAGCGCACTACGGAAGTCTCCGGGCGCGCAATTGAGCACCACCTCCCCCTGCAGGCCTTCATCGATCAGGCCGAGGTCGATGTTGCGCTGGTCCGCCTGAGCGATCAACGCGTTGATGCTCTCGCGTACCTGGGCACGAAGGTCGACCCGGGTCGCCGGCTCGGCCGCCGCATCGCCCTGGCGAGACATCTTGAGCAACTGGTCCACCATGCGGCTGGCTCGAAGCACGCCCGCTTCGAGCTGGGCCAGGCTCTGGGTACAGGCACCGTCTGGCATGTCGCGCCGCAGATTTTCCATCTGCAGTGCCAGCGCAGTGATCGGCGTGCGTAGTTCATGCGCAGCGTCTTGCACCAGTTGCCGTTTCATCGCGAAGGCATCACGCAGCCGCGCGAGGAGGCTATTGAAGGACTCCACCATGGGCTTGAGTTCCGCCGGCACGCGCTCGAGCGAAATCTGGGTGAGGTTGTGCAGGTCCTGCATCGCGGCCTGCCGACCGATGTCCTGCACCGCGCGCGACATCGCGCCCGAAAGCATCCACAGCACCAGGAAAGCCAGGGGCATGAGGATCAGCACGGGCGCAACGGCCGCGCCGGCCCGCTCGACCGCCTGGTGTTCGCGGAACGCCCCGCTTTGCCACACCTGGACATGGCGCGCGCCGTCGCGCTGCTCGGTGCAGTAGACACGCCAGTTCGTGCCATCGACGCGCAGGTCGCTGAAGCCGCCTTCCGGTTGCGGATGCGCGCCCAGCTGGGGCCACGATGAGTTCTGCAACTTGCCATCGGCGCCGTATACCTGCACAACGTAGTCGCCCCAGTTGCGGATGCGGTCGGCGCTGGTCTGGGGCGGCATCAGCTGCCCCTGCTGCAAAGCGATGGACTTGCCCAGCTGCTCCATCTGGTTGTCCATGAACTCCGCCACCATGTGCGTGTAGCTGTAGTACGAGAAACCCGCGGACAGGATGCCGACCAGCAGGAACATCGGCACCAGCCACAGCAGCAGCGCGCGTCGCAACGAGCACATGCGGCCGGACGGAAACACATGGAATCGCGACTCGCCGGCGCGGCCGCCTTCTTGCGTAAAACCGGGCATCTGCGCGGCCGCTGCGTCACCGTGCATCTTCATCATGGCGCCACCGCGTGGCTGGCACCGGCCTGCGATCGTGCCGCGATTCGCCAACCCAGCCCGCGCACGTTGCGAATGGTGTCGGCGCCGAGCTTGCGGCGCATGCCGTGGATCAGCACATCGACGGCGTTGCTGCTGACTTCCTCGCCCCAGCCGTAGATGCGGCTTTCCAGCTGGTCGCGCGACAGGATCGCGCCCGGCCGCTCGAGCAGGGCGTGCAACAGCGCGAATTCGCGCGCCGACAGCTGCGAACGCTCGCCCAGCACAAGCACCTCGCGCGTGGTGAGGTCCAGTTGCAGATCGGCCTCGCCAATCAAGGAATGCGCACTACCGTCGCGCCGGCGGATGACCGCCCGCATGCGCGCGAGCAGCTCGCGAAATTCGTACGGTTTGACCAGGTAGTCGTCGGCGCCGACATCCAGGCCGGTGATGCGTTCGTCGATGCCATCGCGCGCCGTGAGCACCAGCACCGGCGTGTGATCACCCTGCGCCCGCGCCTTGCGCAGCACCTCGATGCCGTCCCGCTTGGGCAGCCCCAGGTCCAGCAGGACACAGGCATAGCCGCCGTCGGCCATGGCGCTTTGCGCCAGCAGCCCCTCCTTGACCCAGTCGACCGACCAGCCATTGGCGCCCAGGGCCTGTTTCAGGCTCTGGCCGATCATCTCGTCGTCTTCGACCAGCAGGACGCGCATCCAGCAATCCTAGCGCAGGCGCTGGCCCGCGTCCCAGCGGGCCTCGCGCCACGATTCATAAAATTTGACCCCACCTGCCACCAGCAGCGCGGAGATCAGCAGCGCGGCGCATGCCATCCAGGCGGTCACGCCGAAAACCCAGGCGGCGGCTGCGGCCACGGCCGTGCTCGTCACGCCGAAAAACAGGGCCAGGGCGAGTAACAAACGGTGGAATGAGTGCGTGTACATGGTGCTTCCTCCAAGGTGGAATGCCCGCAGCTTAATCCCCGATATTTAGCCGGGAATTAGCGCGGCAACGACTCCACCTCGCGCGTCCAGCGCTCCAGCAGGCGCCGCCGCTCGCTCGCCTTGCCGTATTTCTCGAAGTCGTACTTGACCAGCCGGACGCTGTCCAGGGCGGGAATGCGAGGATCCGGCTTGAAAGTCTTGTTGGCCGGCACCTGCAGGCTATTGGCCCGGGCGCCGATCTGCTGGCCCTGCGGACCCATCAGCCAATCGTAGTAGTGGCGGGCCGCCTCGCGATTGCGCGAGCCCTTGACCAGCGCTATCCCGCCAATCTCGTATCCGGTGCCTTCGCACGGGGCGGCCGAGTAAACCGGAAACTTGTTGGTCACGCGCTCGTTCTCGAACCCGAAGATGAAGCTGACGCCGATGGCCACTTCACCCTTGGCCACACTGCGGGCCTGAGCGGTGCCGCTGCGGGTGTACTGGGTGATGTTGCGATGCAGCTTTTTGAGGTAATCGAATGCCTGGTCCTCACCCATCAGCTGCACCAGGCCCGCGACGATGGTGTAGCCGGTGCCGCTGGAAGCCGGGTGCGATGTCTCGATTTCGCCCTTGTAGCGCGGGTCCAGCAGGTCCTTCCAGCATCTGGGTGCAAGCAGTTTCTTCTTTTTCAGCACTTCTTCGTTCCAGCCGAAGCCGATGGCGCTGGTGTAGAACCCACCCACATAGTTCTGGCTCATGGCGTATTGCCGCACTGCCCAGCCATGCAGGTCGGCCAGGTAGTCAGGCCGATAGGCCTCGAGCAGGCCGATCTCGGCCGCCTGATAGTACGGGTCGCCGGTGCCGCCCCACCAGAGGTCGGTCTTGGGATTGGCCGCCTCGGCCCGCAACTGGGCCAACGCCTCGCCGGTGGGCTTGCGCGTCTGCAGCACCTTGACGCCGGTGGCGCGCGTGTATTCCTGGGCCGCCAGCTCGCACCAACCCTGGTCGGTGCTGCAGATGACATTGACAGTCTGCGCCTGGACGGCGCCGGCCAGGACGGAGGTGGCCAGCACGGCCGCGCGCAAGATGTCAGAAGTGTTCATGTGCAGCCAGATAACGCCATTGTCCGACAGGCAACTGCCCCAGCACCACGCCGCCGATGCGGATGCGCTTGAGGCCTACGACCCGCAGGCCCACCTGTTCGCACATCCGGCGGATCTGCCGCTTCTTGCCTTCGGTCAGGACGAAGCGCAGCTGCTCGGGATTTTGCCAATCGACCCGGGCGGGCTTGAGCGGCTTGCCGTCCAGGCTCAGGCCGTGCCGCAGTCGGGCCAGCTGCGCCGGCGCAAAAGCGCGCTGGACATCGGCCGTCAAATCATCGAGGCTGACGCGCACCAGGTATTCCTTCTCCATGCCAGAGTCTTCGCCGATCAGCTGGCGCGCGATGCGTCCATCCTGCGTCATGACGAGCAGGCCAATGGAATCAATGTCCAGTCGCCCGGCCGGTGCCAGGCCCTTGAGCTGGCTTGGCGAAAAGCGAATACTCGACGTATCGCCACTCCATCGGTTGCGTGCCTGGACCAGCACGATGGCCGGCTCGTGCCCGTCCTCGGCCTGGCCGCTGACAAATCCCATGGGCTTGTTCAACAGGACCGTGACCTGCTGCTGCTGGACCCCGCGCGCCTTCGGATCGATCTCGATGCGCGCATCCGGCGGTACTTGCTGCCCCATGCTGGCTGGCGCGCCATTGACCCGCACCCAGCCTCGTGCAATCCAGTCGTCCGCCTCGCGCCGCGAGCACAGGCGCAGTTCGGACATCCGCTTGTTCAGCCGCGTCGTCGCGGGCATCGGTACATCAGCCATGCGCCGATGCTACCTGCCCCGGCGGCAACACCCGTGAGCGAAGCGCCGCCAGGTCCAGGATGCGCAGCCCGCCATATTCGACGCGGATCATGCGCTGCGCCTCCAGTGCGGTAAGCGCCTCGTTGACACGCTGGCGCGACAGGCCGACCAGGTAAGCCAGCTCCTGCTGGGTGATGCGCAGCACCTCGCCGACGCCGGGGTAGAGGACCGGATTGAACAGCGACGCGAGGCTGCGCGCGACGCGCATGTCCGGGTTGTTCATCCGGTCGATTTCACGCGCCGCGATGAACTGGCCCAGCCGCTCGTTCAGCTGGTTCATCACGAACCGGTTGAAACCGATCGAGTGGTCCAGCAACCAATGGAAGGTATCGACCGGCAGCCCTGCCACCACACTCTTGCGCAACGCCTGGATGTTGTAGCGATAGCTTTCGCGCTTGAGCGCCGTGCCCTCGCCAAACCAGCCGCCCGGTGGCAGGCCGGCGTAGGTCATGGTCCCGCCGTCGGCGCTGTCGGTGCTCATCTTCAGCAACCCTTCGATGACGCCGAACCAGTACGTCACCGGACGGCCGACGCGACAGACCAATTCGCCGGATTGCGCGTCGGCCACGGTGAGGTGGCCGGCGGCGTTGCGGTGCTCGTCAGGGGACAGCAGTTTCAGCCACGGGATGCCGGCGAGCTCGCTCCCCGTCGGATCGCGACGACGCTGGTAAAGGGGGATATCACGGTTCATGGTTTCCGCGGCAGTCCGTCCGTTGATGCCGATCAATATTCGGAGAGGTCCTACTAGGACATACCCTTGGATTGTCGTCGCAAAGACAACATGACGTCAAAGCGACTCCTACGATCGCGGCCAACAACCAAGCCCCGTGGCTTCGACCAAGGACCCCGGAATGCAGACCACGTTTCCAAGATTGCTGCTTGAGCACGCCGCACGCCGACCGGGCGATGCGGCGATGCGCGAGAAGGAATACGGCATCTGGCAAAGCCTCAGCTGGGCAGAGATGGCCACGCTGGTCGAGCACGTTGCATGCGGCTTGCACCTGGCCGGGCTGGCTCCTGAAGAGCACATGGTGGTCATCGGCGCCAACCGCCCACGCCTGTACGCGACCATGCTGGCCATCCAGTCGCTGGGCGCGGTGCCGATTCCGCTGTACCAGGACGCGGTGGGCGGCGAGTGCGTTTTCCCTATCAACAATGCGGACGTCCGCTTCGCCTTCGCCGAGGACCAGGAGCAGGTGGACAAGCTGCTCGAAGTGCGGGAGCAATGCCCCCAGCTTGCCGGCCTGTGGTACGACGATCCGCGCGGCCTGCGCAACTACGCCGAGACCGGGCTGGCCTCACTGGACGGGCTGATTGCCGCCGGCAAGGCCTTCGCGCAGCAGAACCCTTCGTTCTATCGCGACACGGTGGCCAAGGGGCAACCCGGCGACGTGGCGGCGATGTTCTTCACGTCCGGGACCACCGGGAACCCCAAGGGCGTGGTGCATACCCACAACACGCTGCTCGACCGTGCCCGGGCCGGCGCAGCGTTCGACAAGCTGACCGATAAGGAAGAGGTACTGGCCTACCTCCCACCGGCCTGGATCGGCCAGAACATCTTTAGCTATGCCCAGTGGCTGGCCTGCGGCTACGTGGTCAATTGCCCGGAGTCGGCCAGCACTGTGGTGATCGACCTGAAAGAAATCGGCCCGACCTACTACTTTGCCCCGCCGCGCGTGTTTGAAGGGCTGCTGACCAGCGTGATGATCCGCATGGAAGACGCCGGGACGATCAAGCGCGCGATGTTCAAGCAATGCATGGACCTGGCGCGCCGCGTGGGCCCGGCTCTGATGGATGGCCAGCCCGTGGGCACGGCCGACCGCCTGAAGTACGCCCTGGGCGACCTGCTGGTCTACGGGCCGCTGCGCAACAACCTGGGCTTTTCGCGAGTCCGCGTGGCCTACACGGCGGGCGAGGCAATCGGGCCAGACCTTTTCACCTTCTACCGCTCGATCGGCATCAATCTGAAGCAGCTCTACGGCTCGACCGAGACCGCCGTGTTCGTCTGCCTGCAGCCGGACAACCAGGCGCGCGCAGATACCGTGGGCGTGCCCATCTCGGGCGTCGAGATCAAGGTGGCAGACAACGGTGAGATCCTGGTGCGCTCGCCCGGGCTGCTCAAGGAGTACTACAAGAACCCGGCGGCCACGGCCGAAGTGCTCACGGCCGACGGCTGGTACCACACCAGCGACGCGGGCTTCCTGGACGCGCACGGCCACCTGAAGATCATCGATCGCGTCAAGGACGTGGGCCGCATCAAGGGCGGCGCCAACGACGGCGCCCTGTTCGCGCCGAAGTATGTAGAGAACAAGCTCAAGTTCTTCCCCTACATCAAGGAAGTGGTGGCCTACGGCGACCAGCGCGAAAAGGCCTGCGTCATGATCAATATCGATTTCGACGCGGTAGGCAACTGGGCCGAGCGGCGCAACCTCCCCTATGCCGGCTACACCGATCTTGCGCAAAAGCCCGAGGTGTACGCACTGATCAAGGATTGCGTGGAAAAGGTCAATGCCGACCTGGCCAACGACGAGCGGCTGGCCGGCTCGCAGGTCAGCCGCTTCCTGGTCCTGCACAAGGAACTGGACGCCGACGAC
>JANYAN010000171.1 GCA_025361305.1 Burkholderiales bacterium | reverse complement strand
GGCACCACCACGGCCTGTGCGTACTACGGCGACGCGAGCCAATACAGCCGTAGGACGCGCCTGCTGGCGCGCGACGGCCGCGATTGCAGGCCGGCGGACTCGGCTTTCGGGTGGCCACGAGCGCGGCTGGGCCACTACCTGCTGACCGAAGAAACCCGCGCCCGCGCCCAGGCTCGCACATGGCTAAGCCAAAGGGGTGGCACGTGACGCTGCCATAATCCGGGCGCCATGCAACACCTGCCTGTCCCCGCCCTTGTGGCCCGCCTCGTGCTGGCATTGTGTGCGTTGTCATGCGCTGCGGCGATGGCCGCGCCCGATGCGAAGAAGCCGCCACTAGTGACCGTAGAGGGCGCCTGGGTGCGTTCCACCACGCCGAGCCAGCAAGGTACCGGCGGCTTCATGAAGCTCACCGCAAGCCAGCCTATGACGCTGGTCGGGGTCGAAACACCGCTGGCCGGCGTCGCCGAGGTTCACGAGATGAAGATGCAAGGCGACTTGATGAAGATGCGCGCCGTCCCGGCCCTGGCGCTGCCGGCGGGCAAGACCGTGGAGCTCAAGCCGGGCGGCTACCACCTGATGCTGATGGACCTCAAGCACGCCCTCGCTCCTGGCAGCACGATGCCGCTGACACTGCTGCTGCGCGACGCGGGCGGCATCGAGTCGCGTGTCGAGATCAAGGTACCCGTGGCCGTCCGCGCACCGGCTACCGCCACGGTGCCAGCGGATAACCAGAAACACTGAGCGCTGCGTTACGCCGCGAGCGACCGCTTGGGGTAAGCTGTAACCCCAAGACAACTACCCGAGAGCGCGCCATGAGCGATAACCAGAATTTCGGCTTCGGCAAATTCGTCCCCGGGTTCGATTTCCTGCAAAACCTGGCCAAGGGCGCCGCGCAGACCATTCCCCAGATGCCCAACCTGTCGAACTGGGTGGCGCCGACGCTGAATGTCGAAGAGCTGGACAAACGCATCGATGAACTCAAGGCCGTGCACTTCTGGCTCGACCAGAATGGCAAAGCGCTGGGCGCCACCATCCAGGCACTGGAGGTCCAGAAGATGACCCTGGCAACTCTCAAGGGCATGAACTTCAACATGGGCGACGTCGCCAACGCGCTCAAGCTCAAGGCCACCGACACGATGTTCACGGGCGTGCAGAAGTTCAGCGAAAAGGCCGCCGATACGGCTCGCACCATTTCTGGTGTCGCGTCAGGCGCCACGACTGGCGCAAAGGCGGCGCGCAAGACGGCAAAGGCGTCGGCGGGGCCTGCCACCGGGGTTGTCGATCCACTGCAGTGGTGGGGATCGCTCACCCAACAGTTCCAGCAGATCGCGGCGGGCGCCATGAAGGACGCCGCCAGGCAGACCGCCGTGGACACCGCCAAAAACGTGGCCACTGGCGTTGCCAGGGAGGCCCTGAAGACAGCTACGGGCATGGCCAAGGCAGCCACCGGCTCGGTCGCCGCGGGCGCACGCAAGTCGGCGGCCAGCCGGGCAAAGTCCACTCGCAAGGGCGCTAGCCGCGGCGCCTGATCGGCCAGGGGCCCTCGATGAGACTGTTCCCGTTCGGCCACGCCACGCATCCGAAGTGGCAGATGGCGGCCGGGCTGGCGCTGGCACAGGTGCGAGCCCAGATGGCGCTGCACGACTATGCCGCGATGCCAACGCTTGGGCTGCTTTACATTACCGACCACTACGCAGCGCAGGCTCGCGAAATACTTGACCACCTGGGCGCCGAGCTTCCTGAAATCACCGACTGGGTCGGCACCGTTGGCGTGGGCGTTGCCTCGTCCGACGTCGAATATTTCGACGAGCCGGCGCTGGCCCTGATGTTGTGCGAACTGCCGACCGACCAATACCGCGTGTTCTCGGGCGTCGCACCGTTGGGTGTCGGCGACGGCATGGGCTTCGAGCCGCACACCGCGCTGATCCACGCCGACTCGGGCACTGCGGACCTGGCCGAGTTGATCGCCGAGATGGCCGAGCGCACAGCCACCGGCTACCTCTTCGGCGGACTTGCGTCCAGCCGTAGCGATGTGGTGCAGTTCGCTGTGGGCGGGAACGGAAACATCAAGGGGTATGGTGCGGCCGGCGGAGTCTTTCGCGGGGGTCTGTCGGGCGTCGCGTTCGGCGAGCGCATCGCCCTGGTGTCCCGGGTGACGCAGGGCTGCCAGCCGGTGGCCCGCCAGCGCTTGATCACGGCGGCCGAAGGCAATGTGATCATGGGTCTCGATGGTGAGCCCGCCCTGGACGTTTTGCTGCGCGACCTGTCTATCACGCTCGACGAGCCGCAGGTGGCGATGATGGCGCTGCGTTCGACCCTGGTCGGCCTGACGGCAGCGGGCAGCGATGCGGTCGCGAGGACCGGCAATTTCGGTGCCGATGTGGTCGTGCGCCACATCGTGGGCCTGGACCCGGCCCGTCGCGGCGTCGCAGTCGCCGATCAAGTCAGGCAGGGCATGCGCATGGCGTTCTGTCGACGCGACCCACAGGCCGCGCGGGCCGACCTGGTGCGCATCTGCGCCGAAATCCGCGAAGAGCTCGAGCCCGAGGAAGTGCCGATGGCGACGGCTGCGGCGCTTGCCGCGCCAGAGCCCCAGGCCGGCCCCAGCCCCGAGCGCCGGATTGCCGGCGCTGTGTATGTCAGTTGCGCAGGGCGGGGCGGGCCGCACTTCGGCGGGCCTAGCGCCGAACTGCAGATCGTGCGTCGCGCGCTGGGCGACGTGCCCTTGGTGGGCTTCTTTGCCGGCGGGGAGATCGCCAGGAACCATCTGTATGGCTACACTGGCGTGCTGACAGTGTTCCTTTGACCAAAGCATGACACGCGCGTCCTCCTACCAGATGCCCGGCATCTGGAGTGGCGTCCGCTGGGCTGCCGACTCCGCGGCGCACGGCAGCGGCATTTCACGGCCACGGCTGGTCTGGCGCGCGCTGCGTGCCGCGCTGTGGCACGGAAAGGCCCTCAGACGCTGGATGACCGTGGTCTTCGAGTTGCAGTCGCGTGGTGTGGTCAAGGATTTGCCCGGCGAATACCTGCGGGCCGTTCGCCCTTATGTGCGGCGCAGGACAGGGTACAACGAGCGGGTGATCCAGCTCATCGATCATGTCGACTGGGTCGAGTCCGCGCTGCGGCCGGCTGCTTACGAAAGACTCGCCTCCGGTCAACCTCTGGTGCTAGCGCAGCTGCCCGCACCCAAAGGTTACGAGTTCCTTCGCATCCAGCTTACGCGGGCTGCAGTCCAGAGCCCCGAGGGCGAGTTGCTGATCACGCTGACGCTGCAAAGGGCGCCTGAGGTCAAGCAGCGCCCCCGTCCTGTCGACCTGGCGGTCCTGGCCTTCAGCCGATTTCGTGTCGATGGTGCCGGCTGCCTGGCCATTGGCGGGGTGCGCGGACAGCGGCACCCCGTCTTGCGGCTCAGTCCCATTGAGGTCAGTCAGGCCCTGCAAGGCTGGAAGCCCGCGGTGTTGCTGGTGCGTGTGGCTCAGGAACTGGCGCGGCACTGGGGCCTTCATCTGCTGGGCCTGGACCCGCGCGCGCATCAGCTGCAGGGCTGGACCTACCGGTGGAGCCGTCGTCATCGACGGGCCGCGCAGCGCCTTTCCGCCAGCTACGATGGCCTGTGGAACCACTTCGAGGCCAAGCCCGGGCCGCAGGGCTGGATGATCCTGCCGATCGAATCCGACGAAAAGCTGGCGGCGACGGCCTTGTCGCCGGAAAAGCGCG
>JANYAN010000357.1 GCA_025361305.1 Burkholderiales bacterium | reverse complement strand
CCGATCTGCGGGCCGAGGTCTCGGCCATCGTGCTGGCGGTTCTCAAGGAAAACGGCCAGCCCGTCCACCGTGGCGACTTGCTGGTGCGGCTGGACGACACGTCCATCCGCGACAGCCTGGTGTCGGCCCAGGAGGCCGACCGGGCCGCCGGCCAGGCCTTCGACCAGGCCGAGCGGCAATTCCAGCGGCTGAACACGCTGCGCGCGTCGGGCATGGCCTCGGCGCAGCAGCTCGAAGATGCGGAAATCCGCCGAAATACCACTCAAAGTGACCTGTCGGCAGCCAAGGCCAGGGTGGTCCAGGCGCGCCAGCAATTGCAGCGCACGGAGGCGCGCGCCCCGTTCGACGGCATCGTCAGCGACCGCAAGGTCTCCGCAGGCGACACCGCCCAGATCGGCAAGGAACTGCTCAAGGTCATCGACCCGCGCAGCCTGCGCTTCGAGGGCCTGGTGTCTTCCGACGCGATCCAGTCGATCCACGCCGGCCAGTCAGTGACTTTCAGGGTCAACGGCTACGCTACGCAGGATTTCGCCGGCAGCGTCCGGCTGGTCAGCCCCACGGCCAACCCCATGACGCGCCAGGTGGAAGTGCTGGTCGACATCGTGGGCGAGGCACCGGCCCGGCTGGCAGGCCTGTACGCGGAAGGCCGGGTCGAGGCGGTGACCTCAAAGGCACTGATGATCCCTGACTCGGCCATCGTGCACGACGGCGAGAAAGCCTTCGCATGGCGCATCAAGGGCGACGCGGTTCAAAAGGTGTCACTGACCCTGGGTGAACGCGACACGCGCCGCGGTGACTTCGTGGTCAAGCGCGGTCTGGCCGAACGCGATCGCCTCCTGCGCCACCCGGTAGCGACGCTCAAGGACGGGCAGGCCGTCACAGAAGTGGCCTCCGCGCAAGCAGCTTCGCCCATGCCCACAGCGGCCAGGGCGCCGTAAGGGGCCAGCATGTTCCTGTCCGACTTTTCCATCCGCCGTCCGGTCGCCACGGTGGTCCTCATCGTCGCCCTGATGGCCGCGGGCGTGCTCGCGCTCATGAATCTGCGCGTCAACGAGATTCCGGACGTGCAGCAACCCATCCTGGTGGTGACGATCGCCTACCCGGGCGCGTCGCCAGATACGGTGGAGCGCGAGATCATCAATCGCGTCGAGAAGTCGCTGCAGAGCGTGACAGGCGTGTACGAAACCCGTTCGACCGCCAAGGACAGCAGCGCACAGTTCATCATCTTCTTCAACTTCAAGAAGAACATGATCGAGGCGAGCGACGACGTGCGCAACGCCATCGCGACCGTGCGCTACAAGCTGCCGCTCGAAATGCGCGAGCCCGTGATCCTGCGGATCGATCCGAGCTCCGACCCGATCATGAACCTCGCGCTGTCGTCGACGAAGCAGTCGCATGCCGAGATCTCGCGTCTTGCCGAAGACGTTTTGGCCGACAAGTTCCGCGGCGTCGACGGCGTCGCCACCGTGGAGCTGATCGGCTCGCTCAAGCGCGAGTTGTCGGTTCTGCTCAAGGCCGATCGCCTGCGCGAGTACAACGTTTCGGTCGCCGAAGTCATCGCCGCGGTGCAGGGCTCGAATACCAGCGCACCGGTGGGCCGCATCGTGGGACCGCTGAAGGACCAGAGCATCCGCCTGATCGGGCGCATCGAGTCGCCCTCGGAATTCGGGCAGATCATCGTCAGGCGCAATGGCGACCAGGTCGTGCGCCTGGGCCAGGTGGCGAGCACCGTCGACGGTTTCGCCGAGCGTGACAGCTTCAGCCTTCGCAGCGCTCACCCGAACGTCACAATGTCCATCAGGCGCACGCGCGACGCGAGCACAGTCACCGTGGCCCATCGCGTGCGCAACATGATTGACGAGGTCAACAAGACGCTGCCCGAGGGGACGCACCTGGACATCACGTACGACGGCGGCGAGAGCGCGCAGGACAACCTGAACAACGTGATCCACGCCCTCTCCCTTGGCGCGCTGCTCACGATTTTCGTGGTCTACCTGTTCCTCAACTCGTGGCGCTCCACCCTGATCACCGCGACCAGCCTGCCGACCTCCGCCATCGCGGCATTCATTGCTGTGTGGGCTTGCGGCTTCACCCTCAATTTCATGACGCTGCTGGGCCTGTCTCTGGCCATTGGTGTGTTGATCGACGACGCGATCGTCGTGCGCGAGAACATCGTGCGGCACATGGAGCGCGGCGCCGATCGCATGACGGCCGCCCGCGCCGGCACGGCGGAGATCGGCCTGGCCGTGGCGGCGACCACCTTCTCCATCATCGCCATCTTCATTCCGGTTGCGGTGATGCCCGGCGTGGCCGGCGAATGGTTCCGGCCTTTTGCCCTTACGGTGACGTGCTCGGTACTCGTGAGCCTGTTCATCTCGTTCACGCTCGACCCGATGCTCTCGGCCTACTGGGGCGACGCACCCGGTTACCAGCAGTCCACCGATCGCAACCGCGTGTCGCGTGTGTTCAAGCGTTTCAACGACTGGTTCGACCACCAGGCTGACCGTTACGGCAACGTGATCGCCTGGGCCCTGCACCATAGACGCTGGATGGCAGCGGCGGCGGTGGGTAGCCTCGCGGGCGCCGTGGCGCTGCACGCGATGCTCGGCGGCTCGAGCTTCCTGCCCGTGGCCGATGCGAACATGATCTCCATCGAGGTGCGCACGCCGTCGTCGGCCAGCCTCGAATACACCAAGCTCAAGATCGAGAAGGCGGCCGAACTGGCGCGTACCCTGCCCGAAACAGTGGCAACCAACAGTCGCGTCAACATCGGCGGCGGCCGCGTCTATGTCGACATCGGCAAGACCAGCAACCGCAAGCGCCGCGCGCAGGAAGTCGCTGTCGATCTTCGCAAGCTCATGGCGCAGCTGGTGGGTGCGGAATATGTCGTGCTGGACGACCTGAACAACGGCGCGCGCAAGCCGGTGGAAATCCGCTTTTACGGGCTGGACACGCGCACGCTGCTGGACATCACGAACGCGTACATGGGGCGCATGCGCGAAATCCCCGGCGCGGTCGACGTCGGCCTGTCGGAACTGAGCCCGAAGGACGAATTGCGCGTCGAGTTGAACCGCGGCCTCGCCAATTCGCTGGGTATCTCGGTAACCGACGCGGCCCAGGCGCTGCGTGTCTCGTTCGCCGGTGTCGAGGTGGGCGACTGGATCGACCCGTCCGGGCAGGCACGCGACGTGGCGGTGCGGCTCGACCCGGCCGACCGGGTCGATGCCGAGAACATAGAGCGCCTGCCGATCGCGGTGGCCGGCACCGGAATGGTCGTGCCGCTGAACCAGATCGCCACGGTGACGATGGGGGTTGGTCCTGCGCAGATCCAGCACCTGAACGGCCGCCGGATGATCGCCGTTTCGGCCAACGTGGAAGGCCGCGCATCGGGCGATGTGACCACCGATGCGCTCAAGCTCGCCCAGTCGATCGACTTTCCCTCAGGCTACGGCGTGGAACTCGGCGGCGCCGGCAAGGACCAGCAGGAAGTGTTCTCCGCGATGTTCACCGCACTGGTCATGGGCGTGGGCTGCATGTACCTGATCCTGGTGATGCAGTTTGGCTCGTTCACGGCGCCGCTGTCCGTCATGATCTCGCTGCCGCTGTCGCTCATTGGCGTGGTGCTCGCGCTGCTGCTGACGCGCAGCACGCTCAACCTCATGAGCTTCATCGGCATCATCATGCTCATGGGCCTGGTGGCGAAGAACGCGATCCTGCTGCTGGATGCCGCGCGCAAGCGCCAGGCCGAAGGCGAAGACAGAGAGGACGCGCTGATGGCCGCCGGCCGTGCCCGTCTGCGCCCGATCCTGATGACCACCTTCGCGCTGATTGCCGGCATGATGCCAGTGGCGATCGGTATCGGCGAAGGCGGCGACTTCTACCGGCCGCTGGCCATCGCGATCATCGGCGGCACGATCACATCCACCATACTCACGCTGCTGGTGGTGCCTGCGTTCTACGACAGCATCGAGATCGCGCGCGACCGCATGATGGCCAAGTTCCGCGCGCGCGAGGCGCGCAGCTTCGCCTTTGCAGCCTTTGTACTGACCTTCCTGGAAGCCCTGGCCACCCTCCTGCTCCTGCGGTTTGTCTATAGACAGGTTCGCCACCGTCAGTGAACCCTCAGGCCGATCAACTCTGGCGCGCACCCCGCTGGGCGTTGGCCGCACTGCTGGCCCTGCTGGGCATGCTGGGGCCGTTCTCGATCGACACCTATCTGCCGGCCTTCTCGGGCATCGCCGGCGCCCTGGGCGCCACGCCGGTGGAGATGCAGCAGACGCTGTCGGCCTACCTGTTCGGCTTCGCCTTCATGAACCTGTTCCATGGAGCCCTGGCCGACAGCTTCGGGCGCCGTCCGGTGGTGCTGTGGGGCATCACGGTCTTCACGCTGGCCTCTGCCGGTTGCGCGCTATCGCAAAGCATCGGTCAGCTGGTGTTTTTCCGGGCGCTGCAGGGCCTGTCCACCGGTGCGGGCATCGTGGTGTCGCGCGCCGTGATCCGCGACATGTTTCCCCCGGCCGAGGCCCAGAAGGTCATGAGCCAGGTGACCATCTATTTCGGCGTGGCGCCGGCCATCGCACCAATCATCGGGGGATGGCTGTTCGTCCACACCGGCTGGCACAGCATTTTCTGGTTCCTCACGGGCGTCGGCGTCTTTCTGTGGGCTGCCAATTTCCGGCTGCTGCCTGAGACACTCGATCCCGCCCAGCGCCAGCCGTTCAACCTGCGCAACCTGATGCAGGGCTACTGGCAGCTCGGCTCCAGCCTGCGCTTCCTGCTGCTCGCCCTGGCCAGCGGCGTGCCTTTCAACGGCCTGTTCCTGTATGTGATGGCGGCGCCCTCGTTCCTGGGCGAGGTGCTGGGTCTGGGGCCAACCCAGTTCTTCTGGTTCTTCCTGCTCAGCATCAGCGGCATCATGGGCGGCGCCTGGGCCAGCGGGCGCCTGGCCGGCCGGATCGCACCGCGCGCCCAGATACGCTATGGTTTCGTCGTCATGCTGCTGGTCTCGCTGCTCAACGTCACCGCCAACTACCTGTTTGCGCCGCATCCGGGTTGGGCCATGCTGCCAATCACCGTCTTCGCCTTCGGCTGGGCGCTGATGGTCCCTGTGGTCACGCTGCTGGTGCTCGACCTGTACCCCATGCGCCGCGGTATGGCCTCGTCGCTGCAAGCGGTGATAGGCTCGACGGCCAATGGTCTTGTGGCCGGGGCCGTTGCGCCGCTGGTCATGCATTCGGCATTGGCGCTGGCCGTCACCTCGCTGCTGATGATGTGCATCGGCCTGCTGGCCTGGATCTATGTGCTGCGGCGCTGGCCCGATACTGGCCGCACGGTACCGATTTGAACAAGGAACTGCGATGAGCGACGTGAAGTGGACAGGTGGCGTGGAGCACTGGACGAGCAAAGGCGACGTCCGGCTGTTTCTCTGGAACAAGAAGGCGTCGCCCGACGTGCCACACGCCGGGACGCTGTTCTTCGTGCACGGCTCGTCGATGGCGTCGCAGCCGACGTTCGACCTGTTCGTTCCCGGCCGACCCTGGTCATCGGCGATGGACTGGTTTGCGGCGCAGGGCTACGACACCTGGACCATGGACAACGAAGGTTATGGCCGCTCGGACAAACGGCGCGACATCAATTGCGATATCAGCAATGGCGCCGACGATCTGGCGGCCGGCACCGCATACGTGTTGCAGGCCACCGGCGCCAAATCGCTCTTGCTGTACGGCATTTCGTCAGGCGCGCTGAAGGCGGCCCTGTTTGCGCAGCGCCACCCCGAGCGGGTGGCCAAGCTGGCGCTGGATGCCTTTGTCTGGACCGGGGAAGGCAGCCCGACGCTGGAGCAACGACGCAAGAAGCTGCCCGAGTTCCTGGCGCGAAACCGGCGCCCGATCGACCGCGCCTTCGTGCACAGCATCTTTCAGCGCGACCATCCCGGCACCGCCGATGAGACCACCGTCAACGCCTTTGCGGATGCGATCCTGGCCCTGGACGACTCGATGCCCACCGGCACCTACGTGGACATGTGCTCCCGGCTACCGCTGCTCGATCCCGCGAAGATACTGGCGCCCAGCATCATCCTGCGCGGCGAACATGACGGCATCGCCGGCCTGGACGACTTGATCGACTTCTTCAAATCGCTGCCCAACATGAACAAGCAATTCAGCGTGATGGCCGGCATCTCGCACGCCAGCTTCCAGCAGAAGAATTACATGATGGTCTATCACATCCTGCACAGCTTCTATACGTTGCCCGAGCCAGCCTACAAGGCCGATTGACCCAGTTCGTGACCGGGAAAACGAAAAAGGGGCCAAGGCCCCTTTTTTGTTGATGCACGAAGCGTGCGATCAGGAACCGCGGCAAGAACCCGGCAGGTACTTGGCTTCGATCGTGGTGCCCATCGTGGACGAACCACAGATCCAGCGGTTGATGGTGGTGCCGGGCGAATAGGTCAGCGCTGCGCCAGCGGCGTCAGCCGGAACCAGGGTCACGACATTGCCGTCGATGCCGGTGCCGATGCCCTGAGCCGTCACCGTGACCTTGCCGTTGGCGTTCGTTGCCACGCTGGTCACATACTTGGACGAAGAAGTG
>JANYAN010000356.1 GCA_025361305.1 Burkholderiales bacterium | reverse complement strand
ACCATGGCCAAGGACGAGATGAAGAAGTAAGCCAGTAATGTTGGCCCAGTCCTGCGCCCGGCCAGCAGCCTTTTGCGTATACGTGATGCTGTACCCATTGGGGTAGCTTTCGCTGAACATCCAGAAGCAGTAGCGGGCAGGCGCCCGCCGGATCATGGGGGCAGCGCCGCGTCTGACGATTCGGTGTTAGCCAGGCATGCGGTGGACGTCGCGCCGTAACGCACGCGCAGTGGCTCTCCCGACTCGTCGAGAAGGTCTTCATGCCACACCTGTGAATTCAGTTTCACCTGCGCGCCCTGGAGCAATGCCTGCGAAATCACGCAGCCAAACCCATCTCTTTGGGCGTGGTCGCGCAGCCGCCGTGTGACGTCGACGGCCAGGCCGACGGCCGTGAGGACCTTCGCGTCACGATGCCCCATGTGGCCAACGACGACTGACCCGGCGTGTGCCGCCAGCACCAGTTCACCCAGCGCGCCTATGTCGGCCGTCAGCCGTGCATTGAGCCTCTGCACTGCGCTTTCAAAAGCCGCCATCGCCGCCAACGCCTGCTTGCACGCTTCTTCCAGCCCGGCTTTTTGCCCGAAGATCGCCATGGCCTCGTGACCCCCATGCCCGCCCAGCGTCCCACCGGCCGCTATCACCGCATCGCCGAAAGCCTCGTAGAACAGGTTCAGCGCATAGGCCATGTCATGCGCTGAACGATGCGACGGTTTGGACATTCCCGACCGTTTCAGGTCGGCCACCAGAATGGCTGCCGTGCGTTCGACCGCCTGAGGCGGCTTGCCGCTGCCGCCCAGAACGCTCGCAGCGTCCGTGACCAAGGGGACCACGCCAACGTTGCCGCCTGGTCGCAGCTGACACGCCAAGCGCACGTCCGTATCCACCCGCATGTGCAGGAGCAGCTTGCGCTCTTGCGCCCCGGGCGGCGGGCAGTGGCCGGCGCCCGACACCAGCCGCACCCGGCAAGTCGAACAACGCGCATTGCCACCGCAAAGCGACAAGTGCGGAATGCCAAAGCTGCGGCTCGCTTCGAGAACCGACCAGCCGCGTGGCACTTGCACCGTGCGCCCGGGGTAGGCAATCGTGATCAATGCGTCGCGGCGTCGCTCGCTCATCCAGCGCACCTGCCGCGCGACAAGCACCAACGCAATGGCGCCGCAATACAGGGCCAGCAGGCCGCCGCGTACGAACTCCAGCTCCGATTGATGGTCTGCGGGCTGCGCCCCGGCCACGCCAGGCGGCAGTGCGGCCTGCGCGTGCGCCAACTCACGGCCCATCGACAGGAACCCGAGCCCGGCCAACACCGGCAGCAACAGCGATGCCCCGAACAAGACGGGTAACGCCCGCCGGTACCATTTCCTGCCACCGAAGGCGAACTTCAGGCCCAGGCAGCCATGGATCCAGCCCGGCACCAGCAGGGCAAGCTGGCGTCCCTGGCTCTGCGGCGCCCACAATGCGACCACCGTGTGCGCATAGTCCGACGTTTGGCCAAAGCGCTCATACGCCACGCGCGTGCCGGTGAAGTGGGCGATGAGCACCACGGGCATCCACAATCCCAGCACGATCCGCAGCCCCTGCAGCGCCGGCATGCGCAGTGTGCGCCGCTCGTAGACGGCGAGGAAGGCCAATGCGATGTGAATGCCCGCGGCACCGTAGAGCAGTACGGTGCCCGGCGGGCTGTGCCAGAAACCGACGACGAAGCGCAATGCGACCTCAGCCACGTCCAGAGAGACCAGGCCGAGCGCATGATCGACCAGGTGGACGGTAAGGTAAGTAAACAGCACCAGTCCGGAGAACAGGCGCAGGTCGCGGCGGCCTATGCGATCGAAGGGCTGGGTCATCAGTGGCAGGCGAGGTTGAGTCGAACTATTATGGGCATCCTGATACAACGCCAACGGCCCCATGGATGAACTGAAGCTACTCGAATCGCTGGGCCTGGTCCTGCCGACACCGGCCTACATTCTGGGGGCGATTGTGTTCGGAATCTTCGGCTATGTGGCGTTTCGGCACGGCAAGAAACAGAAACGCACGCCCCTGGTCTGGACAGGCGTCGTGCTGATGCTGTACCCGTACGCGATTTCTGAGACCTGGTTGCTGTGGGTGATCGGTGCCGCGCTCAGCGGCTGGGTGATCGTGACATGGAACGCTTCCGAGTGAACGGGAAAACGAAAAAGGGGCCAAGGCCCCTTTTTCGTTGATGCACGAAGCGTGCGATCAGGAACCGCGGCAAGAACCCGGCAGGTACTTGGCTTCGATCGTGGTGCCCATCGTGGACGAACCACAGATCCAGCGGTTGATGGTGGTGCCGGGCGAATAAGTCAGCGCTGCGCCAGCGGCGTCAGCCGGAACCAGGGTCACGACATTGCCGTCGATGCCGGTGCCGATGCCCTGAGCCGTCACCGTGACCTTGCCGTTGGCGTTCGTTGCCACGCTGGTCACATACTTGGACGAAGAAGTG
>JANYAN010000130.1 GCA_025361305.1 Burkholderiales bacterium | reverse complement strand
TCGGCACGGGTCATGCCCTTGGGAACCGGTTCGGCAGTCTGCTCCTGCGGTGGCGCTGGCGGGGCGGTCCAGCTCGCCGCGTCGGGCAACGGTGGCAAAGCCGCGTCCGCCGGCACCGAGAACTGCCATGAGATGCCTGTCAGCCAGCGCGATGCCGCAGGATCGAACTTGGCCAAATGCTCCCGGAAGCTTCTTTCCAGCGCCAGCCCGTGGGTCAGCAGCCGCGGGTCCATATGCATGACCAGCAGCCTGAGGTGGAGGGCGGGTTGGCCCTGCTGGGTGCCACCGGGGAGGACTTCCACACCCATCCAGGCCAACGGGATGCCGTGCTGCTGCAGCGTCGCACGCAATGCTACGCGCAGCAGCTGGTGACGCGGATCACGATGCGATGCCCCTGCTGCCTCTGGCACCTGCGAACTGGGCTGCGAATCGGGCGCGGGTGCGCTCTTTCGGCCAAATAGCCTGTCGAAGAAACTCATCAATCTTCCCTTTGCGCTGGGGGAAACCGCGCGGCGCATCCTTTTGCCGACATGGCGAACGCGCAGGCATTGTAACTACGGGTCCCCGGCTGGCTGGTTGCTGCCCGCTAGAGCTTGGAAGGCTCTGTGGGCGCGAAGCTGGCGGCGGTATTGGCCGCCGCATGCCGGGCGTGGTCGGCGTCGCGCGCTGCGAACAGTCGCTGCAGGTCGGCTTTGGCCTCGGCCTCAGGGTCGGACGGGGCGGTGTCCTGGGCCTCCCCGCTGTGCGCCGGTCGGGCCGGGACGAACTTTGGCGGCGAGGTCCAGGCACCGGGATGTGGCAGGGCAGGGCACGCAGACTCGTCTTGCAGTGCGAATTGCCAGGACATGCCCATCAGCCACTCCATGGCAAGGGGATCCAGGGACAACAGGCGCTTTTCGAAATTGTGCTGAAACGCCACGCCGTGGATCATCAGCAGCGGCTCCCAATGCTTGATCAGGAGTCGTACATGAACGCCCGGTTCCTGGCCCCGGGATGAGGCAGTCAGGACATCCGCACCGACCCAGGTCAGGGGGATTCCATTGTGGGTCAATGTCTCGCGCAGGACCACCCGCAACATGTCCTTTCGGGTTGCATGACGGATGGCGTTCGGGCTCTGGGAGTGCGGCTGGGAATGGTTCTGCGAAGCAGGATGGGATAGCTGCGAGTGCGCGTGTCGTTCGGGCGCACGGGGCTGCTTCTTGCTGCCAATCGGGCCGAACAGCATTTTCAGCAAGTCCATCGGATCTCTCCTTTGAAGGAACGCCACAGCAACGGCTGCCACAACGACTCTGTTCAGGGTAACAATATGTTTCAGTGAGCCAACCCCAACCTTGGCCCGGGCCGATAAACGGTCGCAACGAGTCACTGTAAGGCTTATCCGTGCCGTTGGCGACACAGCAAACACCTGTCGATTGGTTACGCTTGGGCCCAGGAGAGTCCCATGTCCGCAACGCCACCCGTCCTCGAAGTACTTCCCCGCGACCTGAGCGCCTACCGCCAGGGAAATGTCGGCATCGACTACGTGCACCGCTTCGAGTCGGGGCGGCCAGGGCCCCACGTCCTGATCAACGCACTCACCCATGGCAACGAGTTCTGCGGCATGGTTGCGGCTTGCGAGCTGCTGGACCGCGGTGTGCGCCCCCTGGTGGGCACCCTCACGGTGAGCTTCGCCAATGTCGAGGCATACGAATCGTTCAATGCAGACAAGCCGTTCGAGAGCCGCCTGCTCGTGCACAACCTCAACCGCATCTGGGCGCCCGAGTGGCTGGATGGCGGGCAGGACAGTCCCGAATTGCGCCGTGCCCGCGCCTTGCGCCCGGTCGTCGCGGCCGCCGACCATATCCTGGACATCCACTCCACGGCGCAGCCGGTGGCGCCGTTCTGGGTGTACCCGGCGTTTGAGCGCAATTCGCGGGTCGCGCTGGCCATTGGCCGCCCCTCCGTCCACATGGTGATGCCGCAGGGCCTGGGTTCGGGAACGCCGCTCATTCAGCATGGCCGGCACGGCGACAGCGCGAGCGATGCAGGTGCCGCGATGGTGGTCGAGTGCGGCCAGCACTTCCTGCGCGCCACGTCGGACCTGGCTACGGGCGTGACCCGCGACTTCCTGGCGCATTTCGGCCTGATCGAAGGCCGGCCGGCTGCGCCTGGTCCACAGCGCCGCTACGAACTGCTGGAGACCCGCGTGATCAAGACGCTCGAATTCGCCTTCGCGCGACCGCTGATCGGATTCGAAGTGTTCGCCAAAGGCGAGCTGATTGCCACCGACGGGCCCGATGAGATTCGCGCGCCCTGCGACGAATGCACCATCCTGATGCCGGCACGCTCGGTGATCGCCGGGCGCGAGGCGGTGTACCTGACGCGCCCCATCGCGGACCAGCCGCAATAATCGCCGGTTTCATTTGGGAGGAGGACGGGGATGGATCCACTCACAGCGCGGCTGGCAAATTGCTACACCGGCGCAGTGCACGACGTCTTGCGTGCGATGGGCCACGACAACTGCGTGCTGCCGCCGACATTGCGTCCGCTCGACCCGGCGCTCAAGCTGGCCGGCAGGGTGTGGACGGTATCGGGCCATATCGACCGCACCCGCTCGGCCCACGAGACGCTGGTGGGCTGGACCACCCTGCTTTCAAAGGCTCCTGCGGGCCATGTCGTGGTCTGTCAGCCGAACAACCACGAAGTGGCGCTGATGGGCGAGTTGTCGGCCGAGACGCTGAAAGACAAGGGCGTTCTGGGGTACGTGGTGGACGGCGGTTGCCGCGACACCGACTTCATCCTGCAGCAGGGCTTTCCTGTGTTCCATACCTTTTTCACACCCTTGGATATCGCTGCGCGCTGGATGCCAGACCGCTACGGCGAACCCGTGACCCTAGGCACGGTTACGCTCAGCACGGGCGATTACATCCTGGGCGACCGCGACGGTCTGGTCGTGCTGCCGGCGGCGCTGGCGGCCGAGGCCGTGACGCGTACCGAGGCGGTGGCGCTGCTGGAAAACAAGGTCCGCGACGCGATCCGCGGCGGCATGGACCCGGTGGCTGCGTATCTTGAATTCGGCAAATTCTGAAACTGACTAGACGGAGAAAACATGACTGTGCAATTCAAGGGCCGTGTGGCCATCGTGACGGGTGCGGGCGGCGGGCTTGGCAGGCAACATGCCCTGGCGCTGGCAGTGCGCGGCGCAAAGGTGCTGGTCAACGACCTGGGCGGCGCCGTCGACGGATCGGGCGGCTCGGCCACGGCGGCGCAGGCGGTAGTGGACGAGATCCGTGCAGCCGGCGGGCAGGCCATCGCCAATGGCGCATCCGTGACCGACTTCGCTGCCGTACAGGCGATGGTGGGCCAGGCTGTCGATGCCTGGGGCCGCGTCGACATCCTGGTCAATAACGCCGGCATCCTGCGCGACAAGAGCTTTTCCAAGATGGAGCTGGCCGACTTCCGGCTGGTGCTCGAGGTTCATCTGATGGGAGCCGTCCACTGCAGCAAGGCCGTCTGGCCGTTGATGATCGAGCAGAAATACGGCCGCATCCTCATGACCACCTCGTCCAGTGGCCTGTTCGGCAACTTCGGCCAGAGCAACTACGGTGCGGCCAAGATGGCGCTGGTCGGTTTGATGCAGACGCTTTCGCTGGAAGGCGAGAAGCACAACATCCGGGTGAACTGCCTGGCGCCCACGGCCGCCACCCGCATGACGGAAGACCTGTTTCCGGGCGACATGCTGTCGGCCTTCGGGCCGCAGGCGGTGGTGCCCGCGATGCTGGTGCTGGCCAGCGAAGAGGCGCTTACCCGGGCCGTCCTGTGTGCCGGCGCTGGCGGTTTCGAGGCGGCGCACATTACCCTGACCCAGGGCGCTTTCATCGGCACCGGGCCGCTGGCGCCCGAACAGCTGGCGGCGGGGCTCGCCGAAGTCACTGACCGCAGCGGCGAGATCGTGCCAGGCAGCGGGGCCGCACAGGGCACCAACGAGATGCGGCTGGCGCGCGGCGCACAATGACCCCACGCGCGAACTTGACCACACCGCGCGCACCCTCATCTTCATCGGGTTGAAGCCAAACCAGAGGAGGTCCAGGCCATGGACGTACGCGCGCAAGCTGTCGCGGGGATGTTCTACCCCGCCGATCCGGATCATTTGCGCGCCAGCGTGAAGGGGTTGCTGGCGGCCGCGACCCCGGATCGGCAGCCTGCCTGGCCCAAGGCCATCATCGTTCCGCATGCTGGCTACATCTATTCCGGTGCCACGGCTGCACAGGGCTACGCGCAGCTGGCGCCCGGCCGCGGTGTCATCCGCCGTGTGGTGCTGCTCGGCCCGGTGCATCGGGTGCCGGTTCAGGGACTGGCCCTGCCGGGGGCCCTGGCTTTCAGCACGCCGCTGGGCGACGTACCGCTGGACCGGCCGGGCATGGCAGCCATCTCACGCTTGCCGCAGATGGTGGTCAGTCCGCGCGCCCATGCGCAGGAGCACTCTCTTGAAGTCCAGTTGCCGTTCCTGCAGGCCGTGCTGGGCGATTTCACGCTGGTGCCGCTGGCCGTGGGCGACGCCACGCCGGCCGAGGTGGCCGAGGTGCTGGAAATGCTCTGGGGCGGCCCGGAAACCGTGATCGTCATCAGTTCCGACCTGTCGCATTACCTGTCCTACGAGACGGCGCAGCAAGTCGACCGGCAAACCGTGCAGGCTATCCTGGACGGTCCGCCCAAGCTCAATCATCAGCAAGCTTGCGGCGCCACCCCGGTCAACGGGCTGATGATCGCCGCCCAGCGCCATCGGCTGCGGCCACGCCTGTTGGAGCTTTGCAATTCCGGCGACACCGCGGGCGATCGCAATCGTGTCGTGGGCTACGCGTCCGTCGCGTTCGACGCAGACGGGGCGGCTCCGGCCGATGAGATCCCGCCCGAGGCCGGCGCAGTGCTGCTGCCGATCACGCGCGCCGCTATCGCGCAGGCACTCGGACGACCCGACCGCGTTGTGGAAGAGGCACCCTGGCTTCAGGCCAATGGCGCGACGTTTGTCACGCTCACCCGCGATGGACAGTTGCGCGGCTGCATCGGCACGCTGCAGGCGCATCGGTCATTGCTTGCGGATGTCAAGTCCAACGCGGCGGCCGCGGCCCTGCGTGACCCACGCTTCGCGCCGCTGACGCTTGCCGAGCTTGACCTGATCGAGGTCGAGGTGTCGCTTCTGTCGATTCCAGAACCCATGGTTGCGACCAGTGAGGCCGATGCGCTGCGCCAATTGCGACCGGGTATCGACGGGCTGATCTTCAGCAGCGGTGCCCACCGCGGCACCTTCCTGCCGCAGGTGTGGGCACAGTTGCCGCAGCCGGCCGATTTTCTGCGGCAGCTCAAGCGCAAGGCCGGATTGAGCCCCGATTTCTGGTCACCGGACGTGCGCCTGCAGCGCTATGCCGTGCAGAAATGGACCGAAGCGCAACAGCGGCTGGCGCTTGGCCGCGCCGAAGGGCCGCTGCAATGAACGCCTTGATGGGCGAGCCAGCGGTGCATGGCGGCGTCTACCCGGGGCGCTGGTGGCACGTCATCGAAGACGGGCGCATCCAGTGCGACCTGTGTCCGCGTGATTGCAGGCTGCATGAAGGCCAGCGCGGCCTGTGCTTCGTGCGGATGCGCGAGCACGACCGGATGGTGCTCACGACCTACGGGCGCTCGTCCGGCTTTTGCGTCGACCCGATCGAGAAGAAGCCGCTGAACCAGTTCTACCCCGGAAGCAGCGTGCTTTCATTTGGCACGGCCGGCTGCAACCTGGCCTGCAAGTTCTGCCAGAACTGGGACATCAGCAAGGCGCGCGACATGGACCGCCTGATGGATGAGGCGTCGCCCCAGGCCATCGCCCGGGCGGCGCTGGCCAGCGGCAGCAAGAGCGTGGCCTTTACCTACAACGACCCGGTGATCTTCGCCGAATACGCCATGGACGTGGCCGATGCCTGCCATGCGCGCGGGATCCAGACCGTGGCCGTCACGGCCGGCTACATGCACGACGCACCGCGGCGCGAGTTCTACGCCAAGATGGATGCAGCCAATGTCGACCTGAAGGCATTCACCGAGGACTTCTATTTCAAGCTGACCGGCTCGCACCTGAATTCGGTGCTCGACACGCTGGCCTTCATCCGTCATGAAACGGGCACCTGGCTGGAAATCACCACACTGCTGATTCCCGGCCACAACGATTCGCCTGAAGAGATCGCGGCACTCAGTCGCTGGGTGGCGCGTGAGCTCGGCCCGGATGTGCCGTTGCACTTCTCGGCCTTCCATCCCGATCACAAGATGCGCGACGTGCCCGCCACCCCGCCGGCCACGCTGGTGCACTCTCGCCAGATCGCGATCGACGAGGGGCTGAACTACGTCTACACCGGCAATGTGCACAACCGCGATGGCGATACCACTTATTGCCCCTCCTGCCATGCGCGCGTGATCGAGCGCGACTGGTACGAAATCAAAAGCTACCGGCTGACTGCGGTCGGGCATTGCCCCGACTGCGGCGGTGCGATGGCCGGCCGCTACGGTGCCCAGGCCGGCAACTTCGGCCGCAAGCGCATCCCATTGGCCATTCACGCGGCCTGAGCTGCGTTGGCGCCTCGCCATGACGTGCATCAACGACACGGTTGACCGCCCAGGGTAAGGTGCCGGGATGTCCCCGGTCCTGCGCACCACGCCTCCCGTCCAAGCCCTTGCGAGCCCGCCGCACCACCGTCCGTACGAAGACCTGCAGGCACTGGCAACCGGCACGCTGTTTGTCTCGCTGGGCTTGTTGATGTTTGGCCAGGCCGGGCTGCTGACCGGCGGCACGGCCGGCCTGGCCCTCTTGCTGCACTACACGACGAACCTGGATTTCGGCCTGGCCTTCTTTCTGGTGAACCTTCCCTTCTATGCGTTCGCCTGGATACGCATGGGTCTGCCTTTCACGCTCAAGACGCTGGCGGCTGTCAGCTTGCTATCGCTGTTTGTCCATTTCCTGCCGCTGGGGCTGGCTTTCGAACACCTGTCGCCGGTGCTGGCGGCGGTGCTCGGGGGGCTGCTGTGTGGCGCCGGCATGCTGATGCTGTTTCGCCATCGGGCGAGTCTGGGCGGCCTCAACGTGATGGTGCTCTACCTGCAGGACAAGGTGGGCTGGAGCGCCGGAAAACTGCAGATGCTGTTCGATTGCGCGATCGTTGTGGGTGGGGGGCTGATCGTGGCCGACGGGCCGCGCGTGGCGCTGTCAGTGCTGGGCGCCGTCGTGCTGAACCTGACGCTGGCAATCAACCACCGGCCGGGCCGCTACCAGGCGGTTTGATTGCGCTGCTGGCACTCCAGCCGATCCGTGTGAACTCCGACCTGAGCTGTCTCCTGGCGCGCGGGTCGAGCGCGGCGCCCCACTCCGGGTTGCGCAACGATTTCAGTGTCACCGGCCGTTCCCGACCGGCAAAGACGACGCAATTGCCTTTTTCCTCGGCCAGCACCTGCATTGCGTTGCCCTCGAAGCTTTCGGCAATCCGCTCGACGAAAAGGTAGACATCGGCATGATCGGCATGCAGATTGGCCACCATGACACCGCCCGGCGCCAGTGCCTGGAAGCAGTCGTCGTAGAAGGCCTGTGAACACAGTTGCGCCGGCTGCCCGGTCTGGTCGAAGCCGTCGACCAGCAGCACATCGGTGGTCACCTCGGTGGATCGAAGAAACGCAGCGGCGTCGTCGACCACGACCGTTAGCCGGTCGTCATCGTCGGGAATGTTGAAGTCCTTGCGCAGGGCGATGACGCCGGGGTTGTTCTCGACCACGGTCATGCGCACGTGAGGCAGGTAGCGATGGCAGAACTTGGCATGTGAACCACCGCCCAGGCCGATCATGAATATGCTGCGCGGCCGCGGGTTCAGCAGCAGAAAGCCCATCATCGTGCGCGTGTAGTCGATGTGAAGATCGTCGGGGCTGTCCAGGCGCATGCTGCTCTGGGTCTCGCCCATGGTGAAGTGCAGTGACGTTGTGCCCTGCTCGCGCACCAGGAACGGTGCAGTGAAGTTGAGGTCCACGAAATCTCCGGCCATGTCTGCAATTGTGTGCGCAACCGCCAGCCTCACCTGGACGTGAAAAAGCCCGCCGGCGGCGGGCTTTTTCGTCAAGCGCAAGAGCTTACTTCTTGGCTGCGTCGGTCTTGGCGTCTGAGGCGGGGGTCTTCTTGGCAGCGGCGGCCTTCTTGGCGGCCTTGGCTTTCTTCTTCTCGGCCTTGGAAACAGCCTTGGCGTTCTTGGTTTCGGCGGTGGCTTCAGCCTTCATTTCGGTCTTGCTGGCCGCGCTAACGGGGGCCTTGGCAGCGGATGCGCCAGCCATCGGCGCGCCGGCGTGGGACGCGGCGAACGTGGATGCAGCGAAAAGGGAGGCAACGAGGACAGCCAGGAGCTTGTTCATTAGGATCTTTCGGATGGGGAAGTTTGCTTTAAGCAGATGCCTGGATTCAGGCTTGCCCCCCCACAACGCGCTTGCGGTATTTACGGTTGACTTGAAACCGTTTGCGTGCCACTTGCGTGCGCGTGTGTAGGACCATTCTCACGCGTTGTAAGAAATGTCGATGCCGCTGCTCAGAGCTGCAGGCAAAGCGCGATCAGCCCGGCCAGTACCAGAAACAGGCCCGCGCGTTCTACCCGCGCCAGTTTCTCCTGCATCAGGCGGTGCGACACCAGGTAGCTGAACACCACTTCAACCATCCCCAGCGTGCGCACATTGGCAGCCGAAGTCAGCGCGAACGCCGTGAACCATCCGATTGAAGCCAGCGCACCGGCCATGCCCGCCAGTGTCGATACGCGCCAGGCGGTTGCCGTGGCGCGCAAAGAATCGGATGAGCGCAGCGCCAGCCAGCTTCCCAGCAAAAGTGACTGCGCGGCCTGCGCCCACAGCACGCCCCAGGCACCGATCAGCCAGGGCGAGACGCCGGGCAACTGCAGCGCCGCGCCACGATAGCCCACGGCAGAGAACGCGAACCCGGCGCCGGACGCCAGCCCGTAGAGCGCCGCAGGGCCGGTCCAGACACTCGCATCACCGCGCTTGAGCACCGATGTCTTTTGCGGCAGCGACAGCAATACGACACCCGCCGTGGCCAGGGCGATTGCTCCCGTGGTGATCCACCCCGGTAACTCGTGCAGAAAAATGGTGCCGAACAGTGCCACTTGCAGCGCATCGGTCTTGGAGTAGGCCACCCCAACCACAAAGTTGCGCTGCTTCATTGCCGCCAGCAGGCATGCCGTGGCGGCCAGTTGACCCATCGCCCCCAGCATCAACCAGCCGAAGTAGCCGGCGTTGAAATCCGGCACTGCTGCGGCCGTGGCCGGCCAGGCGTGCAGCGCCAATACCCATGCGCCGGCGAAGGGCAGGCCGTAAAGAAATCGTGCCAGCGTGGCGCCTAGCGTGCCGGCCGTACTCACCAGCGAGCGCTGCGCCGCGTTCCGCGCGGTCTGCGCCAGGGCCGCCCACAGCACGATGGGAATCCAGCCCCAGGCCAGGAAAGTGGAGGTGGTCGTTTGCATGGGAAGAGACCTGGTGCCGTGGCGCAGCCGAGTATCGCCGTTGACGCCCCGGCGGCGAAGGCAGATAGTTCGCCTTCACGATTCCCGGATGCCCGCCAAGACCAACCCTAGGAGAAATCATGAAGACGGAACTGTTCTACCTGCTGCTCACCGCCATCCTCACCGGCGTTCTCTGGATCCCCGTGGTGATCGGCTATGTCGTCTCGCGCGGTCCGCTGACACCCGAGCGCTACAAGCGGGCGCCGACGTCGGAGTTGCCCGACTGGGTCAATCGCGCCAACCGGACCCACATGAACGCGGTCGAGAACTTTGCACAGTTCGCGGCGGTGGTGCTGATCGCCCAGTTCGCGGGCATTTCCACCCCGCTCACGGCCACCTGCGCCGCGATCTACTTCTATGCGCGCGCCGTCCATGCGGTCGTGCACATCAGCGGGTTCGGCCTACTGATGGCCAGGACGATACTCTTCACCATCGGCTGGATCGCTTACATCACCTACGCCCTGGCTGTGCTGGTACGCGCTATCTGAGGCCGGCGGGCGATCTGGCCAAAATCGGGTATCGTCGCCCCCACATGCAGGACGTCATCCTTTCCGTTTCCGGCCTTTCCAAGACCTACGCCTCGGGCTTTGTCGCCCTGAAGAACATCGACCTGCAAATCCGGCGGGGAGAAATCTTCGCCCTGCTGGGCCCCAACGGCGCGGGCAAGACCACGTTGATCAGCATCGTCTGCGGCATCGTCAATGCGAGCCAGGGCAAGGTCACGGTGGATGGCCACGACATCGCTGACCACTACAGGGCCGCCCGCTCGCTGATCGGC
>JANYAN010000123.1 GCA_025361305.1 Burkholderiales bacterium | reverse complement strand
GGCCCTGCGCATCGACAACGCCAAAGCCAGTGGTCTGCAGGCCGGGATCGATCCCCAGGATTCGCATACTGCTCATACTCCGAAGTACCAGCGAACCGAGTGAAAGAAGATCGGCGCAGCAAAACACAGGGCATCAACCCGGTCCAGCAGCCCGTTGGCGCCCGTGACCGAGACGCCGCGCCTGCCCCAGACCGTGACGCCGCGATCGCGCTTGAGCGCCTTCATCACCAGGTGCCCCATCGAGCCGGCGACACAGGCGACGAAGGCCATCGCCAGTGCCTGCGCCGGCTTGAACGGCGTGATGAAGGAGAGCAGACCACCGCCGACGCTGCCCACGATCATTCCGATCAGCCAACTGGTCCAATTGAAGCTGCTGCTGATTTGCGGCGCACTGGGCGGGCGCTTCAACTTGCGTGTCACCAGGTGCTGCATCGCCATGCAGGTCTGGACGACGAACACCAGGAAGAACACCAGGAATGCGCCCTTGCCTTCGTAGTCCTTGAAATCGAGCAGCAGCAGCGCCGGCACATGGCTCATGCCATACACGCAGACCATGATGCCCCACTGCAGTTTCGCGTTGCGTTCCAGGAAACGGTGGGTGTCGCCGGCCAGCGCGCTGACAACGGGCACGGCCAGGAACACGTAGACCGGTATGAACACGGTGAACAGGTCGAAGTGCTCGGTGCCGGCCAGCCAGTACTGGATCGGCAGCACGACGAAGAATGCCAGGATCAGGCTGCGATGGTCGCCACGGCGCGTGGGCGATAGCGTGATGAATTCGCGCAGCGCGAAGAACGAGATCAGGGCGAACAGCACAGTAGCGACCCGCTCTCCAGCAGCCCAGGCGATCCAGAACACCACCACCATGAACCAGGAGGTGGCCAGGAGCCGGCGGAAGTCTGCCAGTTCCTCACCACCGCCGTCGTTGGGGCTGTCGGCGCGTTCACGCAGGGTGAGCAGGAAGGCAGTCACGCTGACCACGACCAGCAGGCCGAACACGATCACGAACAGCGCGGCGACCTGCTCGGTTGGTGTGAGACTGCGAAGGAACTGGTTCATGCAAGCTTGCCTTAGACGTCCCGCAAGTCGATCACGGCCTGCCGCGCGCGGTCCAGGAAGGAGCGGCGCTCCTCGCCCGGCTCAAGACGGATCGGAGCGCCGAAAGTCACCGAGCAAAGGATAGGTACCGGCACGACCTCGCCTTTGGGCATGACCCGCTGCACATTGTCGATCCACGCCGGCACCAGCACCACCTGCGGGAACTTCTGGGCCAGGTTGTACAGGCCGGCCTTGAACGGCTGGGGCTCCTCGGCGTTGCCCCGCGTGCCCTCTGGAAACAGGATGATCGAATCGCCATGCTCCAGTGCCTCGGTCAACGGTTCCAGTGGATCGTGCTCGCCAGTGCGTGCCCGGTCCACATAGATTGCATTGAACACGGCCGTAGTGATCCACTCCCGAAGCGGTGTCCTGGTCCAGTAGTCGCGGGCCGCGATCGGGCGGGTGATGCTGCGCAATTCCAGCGGCAGCGCGGCCCAGATCATCACCAGGTCGACGTGGCTCTGGTGGTTGGCGAAGTAGATGCGCTGCTCGGCCTTGGGTGGGCAGCCATACCAGCGCGCCTGTGCTCCGGTGAGCACCCTGATCAGCGCCAGCAGGAACCCGCTCATCAACTTTGCAAGCATGCATCGATGATACGTGGGCAGCGGTGCGCCAGAGAGTCTTTTCCAATTCAGGTATGAGCCTGGAGCGGTCTGAGATCGGCGGCGCGAAGCGAGTCGATCCGTTGTAGATAGCTGCCAGTGTAGTGGGGGTGGCTGCTTCTGGTTTCTTCTGATGCAGAAGGGGGGTACAGGCGCGGCGCAGCCGTGAGGCTGTGGGCAAAGCTACAGCTTGCTGAGCTTTGTCCACAGACCACCCCGCAAGGGGCGCCAGGGGGAAGGCTTTCCCCCTGCTCGTTGCCCTTGCTGCGCAGCAGCACATGCCAGTGCCCCCCGCCGGCGGTGGACCTGTGATTTTGCGAGGTGGTGTGGTGCTATGCGCGCGCCGGCACGCGTCGAGCGCCGGCACGCGTCGAAACAGCGCTGCGCGCGCCTCGTTGAGCTCCTGGGCGGCCTGTACGTCGCTGAGCGCGCGGGCCAGCTGGTGCAGCTCTTCGAGCGTGACGCCCTGGCGCAGGAACTTCGCCGCATCGGGCAGGCTTGAGAGCTTGTCCAGCGGTGTCATTGCATCCTTGGGCCGGTACACCCGCTTGATGCGACCGGGCTTCTTCGCATCGAGGATCTCGGTGGCGAACAGGCAGGGCCGGTGCGAGTTCAGGAATGGGTTGAGGTACTCCATGCAGAAGGTGTTGAAGCGGCCTGCATGACGCTGGGCAATGTGCTCGTAGCCGAAGATCTTGCGCACCACCGCGCCGTTCTTGGTCTCAGCCAGGCCGTTGTCGTTGCTGCGCCTGGGGCGGCTGCGCGTGAACTCCACGCGCAGCTTCTCCAGCATCGCGGCCACGCGGTGGTTGACGTACTCGCTGCCGTTGTCGGCATGGAAGCCCAGCAGCTCGAAGGGGAACTGTGCGAGCATCTGCTGGATGACGGGCAGCAGGTGGTTCTCCGCGATGGTCTGCACACTGGCCACCACTTGCCACTGCGTGACGCAATCCACCGCGTTGATGTGGTACAGCCCCTTGGTGCCGTCCAGGTCGCCTTGGTGGACGCTGTCGATGCGGATGAAACCCGGGCGCCCCTCGGGGGCCGGGGCCTTGCGCACCCCGATGGTGGCTGCCTGGGTGGGCCTGGTCTTGGTCAGCACCACACGCTGGGCGCGGTAGGGCGCGCTGTTGCGCAGGTTGTACAGGTGGCCCACCGAGATCGAGCCCAGCCGCTGGAACCGG
>JANYAN010000118.1 GCA_025361305.1 Burkholderiales bacterium | reverse complement strand
GGCCCTGCGCCCCGAATTCAAGGTCTATCAGCAACAGGTCGTGGACAACGCACGCGTGCTGGCCGAAACGCTGGTCGAGCGCGGCCTGCGCATCGTCAGTGGCCGCACCGAAAGCCACGTGATGCTGGTCGACCTGCGTGCCAAGGGCATCACCGGCAAAGAGGCCGAGGCCGTGCTGGGCGATGCCCACATGACGATCAACAAGAACGCCATCCCCAACGACCCGGAAAAACCGATGGTCACCAGCGGGGTGCGCATTGGCACGCCAGCCATGACCACGCGCGGCTTCGGCGTGGAAGAAACGCAGCAGACGGCGAATCTGATCGCCGACGTGCTGGACAAGCCGCGCGACGCCGGCAACATCGCGGCCGTACGTGAGCGAGTCAACGCCCTCACCCGCCGCTTCCCCGTGTACCAATGATGTCAGCCCCCACGGTCGGCACTGCGTGCTCTGCCTGCCCCCCAGGGGGACGCCAGCTCGCTTGGGGTGGCCCGGGGCTGCGCTGCTCATGAAATGCCCGTTCTGCAGCAACGCCGACACCCAGGTGCTCGACACGCGGGTCGCCGAGGACGGGGATTTCATCCGCAGGCGCCGCCAGTGCGCGGCCTGCGAAAAGCGGTTTACCACTTACGAACGGCCCGATGTCACGTTTCCGGCGGTGGTCAAGAAAGACGGCCGGCGCATCGACTATGAGCGCATCAAGCTGCAGGCATCGATGAACCTGGCGCTGCGCAAGCGCCCGGTCAGTACCGAGCAAGTCGACGGCGCAGTGGAGCGAATCGAGGAAAAGCTGCTCAATCTGGGGGTGCGCGAAATCCCTTCCACCCGCATCGGCGAACTTGTGATGCGAGAGCTCAAGAAGCTCGACAAAGTGGCCTATGTGCGGTTCGCCAGCGTCTATCGCAGCTTCGAAGACATCGACGACTTCAAGACGCTGGTGGACGAAGTGCGGCGCTGAGACGGCCAACGTGGATGCCGGATCTGGTCCGGCATGACAGAGCCCGATCGCAGCGCACAAATGGATGTCATGCCGGACTTGATCCGGCATCCATGCTCAAACGCAGCTGCCTGCCGCGGCTTTCTGCATCCGGGGGCGCCCCACACTGTTCAGGACAATCTGGCGGCCCTCCGTCGCGCCGGGAAGCCGGCACAGCGTCAGGGTTCCGGCCTGAAAGGCGCCACTGACCAGCTTGGTCGCGCCGGACGGGTCGAAAGAGACGTACTTCGCCACGTTCTGGTTACCCTGCAGCCGGAAGCTGTTTGGCAGCGCCTGCATCCGCTCGATGATCGCTTCACCGGCGTCGACAACCCCGTTGTCGTTGCTGTCCTGAAAGATGATCCAGCCCTGCTCCCAGCCGCCGGTGGTGGCGCACGAACTGCCCGTGGCCGATTTGCACAGCACGACCCGCGTGTTGCGCTTGATCGCCTCGTTGCGCGCGAGGTACAGGTGGGACATGAACCCATTGGCGAGCGAGGTCAGCTTGATCGAATCGATCATCGTGGTCACGAACGGCACCGTCACGCTTGCCAGCACGGCCATGATGGTGACGCCCGCAAGCAGCTCGATCAGTGTGAACCCGTGGCTCGCCCGGGGACGGTGGATGGCATTGTGTTTTGGCATCTGCCAAAACATATCCAGACTGGCCTATTGGCTCATCCCCAGATCGGAGGAAGAAACGGACAAAGCCTCCTCAACTGTGAGGAGCAAACGCAGGCGCTACCGCCATTTCAGGGGCAGGTACCGGTGCGCGTGGTGGTCACAGTTGGCCGGCCCGTGGCGCCGATGGCAATGGTCCGCTCCTGCCGGCCCGCGGTCGGTGTCGAGCGGCACAGGGTCAAGCTGGCCACCGTAGTGCCCGCGGAACTGGGCGGAAAGGTGATGGTATAGACGTTGCCGGTCAGGTGGAAATCGGCCGACATCGCCTGCTGGTATTGAATCAGGGTTTCGCTGCCGTTGATGCCGCCGCTGCCGTCGGTGTCGTTGAACACGATCCAGCCCTGCTGCCAGCCCCCCGAGCCGGCGCAACTGGTGCCATCGGAAGAGCGGCAGAGCTTGACCGTGACGTTGCGCTTGATGGCCTCGCTACGGGCCAGCTGCGCACTGGCGATGAAATCGTTGGAGTAGGCCGCCAGCCGGTTGCTCAGAAAGGCATCGCTGAATGACGGCACCGCCACCTTGAGCAGCACGGCCAGGATGGCCACCGTGACCAATAGCTCGATCAGCGTGAACCCGAGCGAGCGCCTCGCCCTGCCGGGATTCATTTGCAACTGCCGCCAATTCGAACGGATGCTCAAGCTTCAACTCAATTCTGGATATACCAGTAGGTTCTGGCCTTGGGTTGTATCACTGTACTGGCCGAGCTGGGTGTGGACCCTTCCAGCGGGGAATCCTTGGTGCAGCCAATACAGAACGGCACGGTCTGCCCATTATCCAGCGTCACGCGGCCGGCTACGGGCGATGGCGGCAATCCGTCGCCCGACAAATGCTGGTAACGCTGCGACGTGCCGTTGGCGCTGGCGGCATTGGTCAAGCCGACGCTGAAGACATTGGACGTACCCAGATTCGATGCACAGGAGCCCACGAGAGGAACGGCCGGTTGCTGTGTACTGAAAGTCACTACCCCGAACACCGTGACGGCCGACGTCACGACCTGTTCGGTCGAGAGCAGCCCCAGGTACCAGCCCTTCTTAGTGGCCAGACTGGCGTCTGATGGTGTCGCGCTGCCTTGCGCTATGCCCAGCAAGGACGCCTTGCATATGACAATGGCGCCGCAGGTGGCAATTTCAGACGTGAGCCACGTCGCGTCAGTCGGGGTGTCAGTGATCTTGAAGAAATAGTTCGACAC
>JANYAN010000115.1 GCA_025361305.1 Burkholderiales bacterium | reverse complement strand
TGGCGTAGGACGCAGGCCCGGTTTGTCAGCCACCTTCAGTTTGGTGCGCTTCCATTGGCCACCAATAATGCGGATTTCGTGGTTCATGGGAGGTTCATGGGAGCAATAGGGGGCCAGTCAGTGCGTTTCATAGAATGGGGTGATTCTAAGAACGCTTTGTCATGTTCAGCTTTTTCAAGAAAAAACCTACTCCTGCCCTAGTTTCGCCATCTGCTCCGACCCTCGCGTCGGAAGTTGCTGTGCCAGCATCTGGTTCGCTGATCGGCAGCGCGCTGGTTACCCCTATAGAGGTTCCTCTGCCCGGAGCCACACCGCCCGAGCGTCAAAAGTGGATAGAGAAACTCAAGGCCGGGTTGGGGAAAACCGCTTCTGGCATTTCAACGGTCTTTACCGGCACGCAAATCGACGAAGCGTTGTACGAAGACCTGGAAGGCGCGCTGCTGATGGCTGACGCAGGCGTAGCTGCAACGGAGTACTTGCTCGCCGAGCTGCGCAGACAGGTCAAAGACAGCGGCGTGACGCACCCCGTGGCGTTGAAGAACATTCTGGTTGCCACGCTGACTGAACTGCTCAAGCCGCTGGAGAAACCGCTGGTGATAGGCGTCCACACACCGACGGTGATCATGGTCGCGGGCGTCAACGGCGCAGGCAAGACCACATCGATTGGCAAGCTGACCCGCCATCTGGGCGACAGCGGCGCCAGCGTGTTGCTGGCTGCAGCCGACACCTTCCGCGCCGCGGCGCGCGAGCAGCTCACTGTTTGGGCGGATCGCAATACCGTAGAGATCATCAGCCAGGACGGTGCCGACCCGGCCGCGGTGAGTTTTGATGCCGTCAGCGCAGGCAAAGCGCGTAGCAAGGATGTGGTGCTGGTGGACACCGCCGGACGCTTGCCCACACAACTGCATCTGATGGAAGAGCTGAAGAAGATCAAACGCGTGATCCAGAAGGCGGATGCCACAGCGCCGCACGAAGTGCTTTTGGTGATCGACGGCAACACCGGCCAAAACGCACTCTCCCAAGTGCGCGCATTCGATGATGCGCTGGGCCTGACCGGGCTGATCGTGACCAAGCTGGACGGCACCGCCAAGGGTGGCGTGCTCGCTGCCATCGCCCAATGGGGCCAGGAACGCCCTGGCGCCGGCCCGGGGGGGGGGCCGGTTCCGGTGTACTTCATCGGCGTCGGCGAACAGCTGCAGGACCTCGAAACATTCAATGCGCGGGAATTCGCGCTTGCCCTGCTGGAATCCGCATGACGACAGTGCCAACGACCGAGCCACGCCTGACATCGCTATCCCATGGTGGCGGCTGCGGTTGCAAGATCGCGCCGGGCGTGCTGTCCGAAATCCTCAAGGGTACGGCGCGGTTTCCCGTCCCGCCGGAACTGCTGGTGGGCATCGAAACAGCGGACGACGCTGCGGTCTACCAGCTCAACGATGAGCAGGCCCTGATCGCCACGACCGACTTCTTCATGCCGATCGTCGATGACCCCTATGACTTCGGCCGCATCGCAGCAACCAACGCCATTTCCGACGTCTACGCCATGGGCGGCAGACCGATCATGGCGCTGGCGCTGGTGGGCATGCCCATTGGCGTGCTTTCCACGGCCACGATAGGGCGGATCCTGGAGGGCGGCGCGGCCGTCTGCCAGCAGGCGGGGATCCCGATCGCGGGGGGCCACACCATTGATTCGGTCGAGCCGATCTATGGCCTGGTGGTGCTGGGGTTGGCACATCCGGCGCGGATCAAGCGCAATGCGGGTGGCCAGACGGGCGACGTGCTGGTCCTGGGCAAGCCGCTGGGAGTCGGGGTGATGTCAGCTGCCCTGAAGAAGGATCTGCTGGACGCCGACGGCTATCGCCAGATGATTGCCACGACCACCCGGCTCAATACGGCGGGGCCGGAGCTTTCGCTGCTGGCGGGCGTCCATGCCCTGACGGACGTGACTGGCTTCGGCCTGGCCGGGCACGCGCTGGAGCTGGCCCGGGGCGCCGGCCTGCGGGTTCAGCTGGACTGGAGCAATATTCCCATCCTGCCGGGCGTACGCGAACTGGCCTCGCTGGGCGCCGTGACGGGTGCGTCGGGTCGCAACTGGGCTGCGTATGGCGCCGATGTGGCCCTGCCCGAGGGCTTTCCCGCAGTAGAGCGAGCCCTGTTGGCCGATCCCCAGACCAGCGGCGGCCTGCTGGTCTGCTGCGCACCGCCATGCGTCGATGAGGTCCTGCAGATCCTGCATCGTCATGGATTCGACGCCGCCACTCCGATCGGAATGGTGCTACCCGGCGGAACGGGGCCTCAGCTGATTATCCGGGGTTGATTTGGCCTTATCCCGTTCGGAAATAACCCTTTATTCTGCAGGGTTTACCCGAGCTTCTGTATCCTGATCGGTGAACTTTCGCCTTTAGCACTCGCTCAAAGAGAGTGCTAATATAGAAACAGACAGGATATGAAAGGAGCTTCAGGCATGTCCAACATTTCCGGGAACCCTGGTACCACCGCACTGGCTGTTGCCAGCCCGTGGTCCGTCGTCCCCTCGCTGGGCAACCTCGACGCCTATATTTCGGCGGCGAACCGGCTGCCCATGCTCACGCATGAGCAGGAGCAGGAGTTCGCCCGGAAATTCAGGGAGAGCAACGACCTGGAGGCTGCCGGAAAGCTGGTGCTGTCGCACCTGC
>JANYAN010000349.1 GCA_025361305.1 Burkholderiales bacterium | reverse complement strand
CAACGACAATCTGAAGGGTGGCGCGGCCGCCGACTCGCTGTACGGCGGCGACGGCAACGACCGGCTGGACGGTGGCGCCGCGGCCGACCTAATGCTTGGTGGCCCGGGCAATGACACCTATATTGTTGACAACGCTGGCGATGCTGTAACCGAAATGGCTGACGAAGGAGCTGACACGGTGTTGTCGTCGCTCAGCTATACCCTCGGCGCAAACCTTGAGAACCTCACACTGAGTGGTACCGCCGCGATCAACGGCACGGGCAACGTATTGAGCAACACTCTGACCGGTAACGACGCGGGCAACGTGCTGCGGGGGCTGGCAGGCGATGACACCCTGCGCGGTGGCACGGCGCCCGACACCTTGTACGGCGGCGAGGGCAACGACCGCCTGGACGGAGGCTCGGGCGGTGACCAGATGACCGGTGGCGCGGGCGACGACACTTACGTGGTCGATGATGCCGGCGACGCCACGGTGGAGCTGGCCGGCGAAGGCGCCGACAAGGTGTTGTCGTCGGTGACCTACACCCTGGCCGCCAACTTGGAAAACCTCACTTTGACTGGCAGCAATGCCATCAATGGCACCGGCAACGAATTGGCCAACGCGATCACCGGCAACGCTGCCCCCAATTGGTTACGAGGTCTGGCTGGCAACGACACCCTCACCGGTGGTGCGTCAGCTGACACTTTGGAAGGCGGCACGGGTAACGATCAACTCAACGGTGGGCTGGCTGCCGATGCTTACCTGTTTGGGCGTGGCGACGGACAGGACACGCTGACCGATGTTGATTCGGCAGCCGGCGTGCAGGACACTTTGCACTTTGGTAGCGGCATCGCCAACGATCAGCTGTGGTTCCGGCACGTGGGGAGCAGCCTTGAAGTCTCTGTCATCGGCACGGCCGACAAAGTGACGATATCCGGCTGGTACACCAGCGCTGATCACCACGTGGAAATCCTGAAGGTGGCTGGCGGACAGCAACTGCTCGATAGCCAGGTGCAAAACCTCGTCCAGGCCATGGCCGCCTTCGCTCCCCCGGCCATCGGCCAAACGACGCTGGCGCAGAGCTACCAGGCCAGCCTGAATGGTGTCATCGCGGCCAATTGGCAGTAGATGCGTGCGTGCGATCCACTGTCAAAGTGGGGCGTTTGCGATGAAAAGGCCCTTCAGGAATCCAAATATCCAGGCTATCGACTGTAGAGACGCTCTAAACGGGCGAGCGCCACAACGTTGCTAAGCGCCGGTCGCGGCGCAACTTGGGGTTATCACCATACCCTGCGCCGCGGGCAGCAAGTGCGTGTGGAAGTCGCTCGTGAAAGCTTGCGGCTGGGAACGCTGAAATCATGGCCTGGTAGCCCTGCTCAAGGCGCTTGCGCCATCCGGCACCCCTTTGGCTTACCGACCGCCACATCGTTGCCGTTTCTTCGGTATCGTGATCAAGGAGGTAGTCCATAAGCGATGCGGCCTGCGCAATGTCTTTTCTGGCCTTCGTGCGCTGCTCTGGCGGGCGTTCGCCGTGCACCAGAAGCTTGTGGATCGCGTAACGTGCCGGCCTTGGCTGATTGACGACGATCGGCCCGGCTCGGGACAGCATCGTGCCTCTCATGGGGTCTTCAAGCGAGAGTTCCATGAAACGAAGCGGCTGCATAGTGAGGTTGAACCTTGGCAACTGCACGGGTTCATCGCCTCCGCGCCGTTGCGATGTCAGAAAGTCAAGGTCGAAATCGGGCTCATCGCTTTTTGTGTAGGTCGTGCGGCTGTTGTTGGGTATGAATCCCATGTTGAGCGAGTCAATGGCCGCTGGCGCATCCAGGTTGAGATTCTTTGGAAGCGCCATAGAAACGTTTTTTCCCGCATGCGCAAAATCCGGATCCAATGTGCCTTGTCCGTGAAGGAATCGCACTCCGAATTGATTCTGAAACGCCAGATAGGCGTGGGTTCCGACGAGAATTGCTCCTGCGGAGAACAGCCCCTTTTCCGCCAGACGCTCAATGACTTTCGCGTGCTTCGGTGGGATAGGCAGGCACCCGAGTTCGATGGCAGCTCTCGCCATGCTGACAAGGTGCGCACGCGCAGTTCTCGCCACAGGGCTTGCATGCCGCTCAATCAGCAGACGAACCGCGGGATCGTCCGGTCCAATGTAGGTCTGGACCAGGGTTCCCTCGGGGTTCTTGATCTGGTGGTACCAGTAGTCGCGCCCCGCCACTTTCTTCTTGGCGAACCCGCCTGCGACGTCCACCACGCTCCTGCGCAAATCGGCTTGCTGTGCTGCCTGATTCAAGCTCGCGAAAGAGGTCTGGGCCGAAAGGGAAAGTTCTTCGTAAAGATGCGCCATGGGCAAGGGGATACTTATACTACCTTTATGATTTTAGTAGTATAAAATAAATCGTCACCTGGCATGACTGGACTGCTGCATAAGCCGAATGTGGACCCGCCCTATCTGACCACCCGCCCCCCAAACATCACACAAGCCAGCGCCCCCACCACCAGCGCCACGCCCGCCCACTGCCACGCGGTCACCACCTCGCCCAGCACGATCATCCCGGCCGCCAGCCCCACCACCGGCACGCCCAGGCTGAAGGGCGCCACGCGGTTGGCGGGGTGGCGCTTCAGCAGGCCGGTCCATAGCGCATAGGCGGTAACGGTGGCCACCCAGCCCAGGTAGGCGATGGCCAGCCAGCCGGTCAGCGGCGCGCTGCTCCATTGCCAGCGCGCGCCTGCGTCGTCAAAGGCCCATGTCAAGAAGATGAAGGGAGCTATGGGCACCAGGCTGCTCCACACCACGAAGCCCAGCGCGTCGAAGTGGTTGCTTGCGCTCTGGGCCGTGCGGGCGATGATGTTCGATGCGGCCCACATGGCCGCGGCGCACAGGTTCAGCACCAGGCCCCAGGCGGTGGTGGCGCTGCTTGCTGTGGCCACCTGGCTCATCGCAAAACACCCCAGCCCCAGCGCGGCCAGCAGCAGACCCCATTGCAGCGGGCGGCTCGCCCTTTCTTTCAGCACCGTGAAGCTGAAGAGGGCGGTGAAGAACACCTGGGTTTGCATCAGCACCGAGGCCAGCGCCGCCGTCATGCCCACCTTCAGCGCACAGAACAGAAAGCCGAATTGCCCCACGCCCTGGAACAAGCCATACAGCACCACCCATTTCCAGCCCAGCTGCGGCCGCCTGATCAGCAGCACCAGCGGCAGCGCGGCAAACACATAGCGTGCGGCGCCCAGCTGAAACGGCGTGAAGTCGCGCAGGGCAAACTTCATGGCCACGAAATTCAGGCCCCAGATCACCACCACGGCCAGCGCGGCGCCGTAGTCGCGCCCGCTCAGGTGGCCGGGCGCGGCCAGAAAACGCAGGGTGATCGCAGACATGGGTAGATTATCCCGCGCCATCCAGGAGGGGTCATGGATCCCGGATCGAGTCCGGGATGACAGGTGGCGATTACGCGGCCCTGGCGTTCGGCTTCCACAACCCAAGGTGCGCGCCTGTCGGGTCGACGATGATGCTCAGCCAGCCGGCGCCCATCACTTCGGTGACGTCGCGCATCACCTTGGCGCCCAGCTTCTCGGCCTTGCGGGTGGCCGTCTGGATGTCATCTACCTGCACATAGGCCAGCCAGAACGAAGGCGAGCCCGGGATCATGTTCTTCATCATGCCGCCGCCGGTGCCGTCGCCGACACCGATCATGGTGTAGCTCATGTCGGGGCCCATGGGTACGTCTTCGAGCTTCCAGTCGAAGAGGCTGCCATAGAACTCTTTGGAAGAGGCGAGGTTGGTGCTGCTCAGCTCCACGTGACAGAAAGGATTGGCCATGGTGATCTCCAGGTTGAGGGGGTTGCAAGAGCTTGCCACCAGATTGGTGACCGCTCTATGACTATGACGGACGGGCGCGCCAGATTTCGACAGCAGGGGCTGTCAGATTTGTAACCAGGGCCTACAGCAAGCGCTTGAGGTGGCGCCCGGTGTGGCTGGCCGGGTTGTCGGCAATCGCTTCCGGCGTGCCGATGGCCACCACCCCGCCGCCGCCAGCCCCGCCCTCGGGGCCCATGTCGATGATCCAGTCGGCGGTCTTGATCACGTCCAGGTTGTGCTCGATCACCACGATGGTGTTGCCGGCGTCGCGCAACTGGTGCAGGACCTTGAGCAGCAGCGCGATGTCGGCGAAGTGCAGGCCGGTGGTCGGCTCGTCCAGGATGTAGAGCGTGCGGCCGGTGTCGCGCTTGGACAGTTCCAGCGCCAGCTTGACGCGCTGCGCCTCGCCGCCCGAGAGCGTCGTCGCCGCCTGCCCGAGCTTGACATACGACAAGCCGACGTCGAGCAGGGTCTGCAATTTGCGCGCAATCGTCGGCACCGCCTTCAGGAACAGGTGCGCGTCCTCCACCGTCATGTCCAGGATCTGCGCGATGTTGCGGCCCTTCCACTGCACCTCGAGCGTCTCGCGGTTGTAGCGCTGGCCGTGGCACACGTCGCAACTGACATAGACATCGGGCAGAAAATGCATCTCCACTTTGATCATGCCGTCGCCTT
>JANYAN010000051.1 GCA_025361305.1 Burkholderiales bacterium | reverse complement strand
CGCTCATTGAGCATCGGCGTGTAGACCATCTTGCCGATGGGCACGTCCATCTCGTTGGCGCACAGTCGCTGCAGCAGCGCCAGCGCGTCGCGGCCCTGCAGCAGCAGCTTGGAGAATGACGTCTGGTCATACAGCGCCACGGCCTCGCGGGTGGCCTTCTGCTCCTCACGCATCCACGGCAGCCAGCCGGGGGTGTCCAGCGTGTGATCCGGCCGTGAAACGCCGGCTGGCCGGAAATAGTTGGCCCGCTCCCAGCCGTTCTTACTGCCGAACTCCGCTCCCCTTTCGCGCAACAGGTCGTACAGCGGCGAGGTGCGCAGCGGCCGCGCGGTCTCAAGTTCCTGCCGCGGCCAGCGCATGGCGTAGTGCAGGCCGAGGGTTTCACCGGTGCGCTCGGCCAGCGCTTTGCGGTTGCCGGTGAAGGCGCCGAAGCGGCGGATGTCGACGTCCCACAGATCCGTGCTGGGTTCGCCGCCGACGATCCACTCGGCCATCAGCCGGCCGGCGCCTCCGCTGTTGGCGATGCCGGCCGAATTGAAGCCGGCGCAGACAAAATAGTTGCGCAGTTCGGGCGCCTCGCCAAGGATGAAGTTGCCATCGGGTGTGAAGCTCTCCGGTCCGTTGAGAAGCATCTTGATGTCTGCAGTTTCCAGACAGGGCGTGCGATGCATCGCGTTCTTCATCAGGATCTCGAACTGGTCCCAGTCCTCGTCGAGCAACTGGAACTGGAACGTCGAGGGGATCGGGTCCATCTCCCAGGGCTTGGCATCGGGCTCGAATCCGCCCATCACCAGACCGCCGACCTCTTCCTTGTAGTAGAGGAACCCGTCAGGGTCCCGCATCACGGGAAGCATGGGGTGCACGCCAGGAATCCTGCCGGTGACGATGTAGAAATGCTCGGCCGAATAGAGCGGCACATTGACCCCGGCGAGCCGGCCAAACTGGCGTGCCCACTGGCCCGCGCAATTGACCACGGTTTCGCATCGCACCTCACCCTGCGCGGTGGTGATGCCGACGGCGCGCCCGTGCTCGATCAACACACCCGTGACTTCTACGGCCTGGATGATCTTGACGCCCCGGTCGCGCGCGCCCTTGGCCAGCGACATGCACAGGTCGGCCGGGTTGGCCTTGCCGTCGCCCGGCAGCCAGAGCGCGCCTTGCAGGTCGTCCGTGCGCATCACGGGATAGCGCTCGAGCGCCTCGCCCGGCGAGATCTCGTGGCACTCCACGCCAAAACTGCGCGCCATCGCCAGCTGCTTTCGCAGCACCTTCATGCGCTCGGGTGTGCTGGCCACATTGACGCTGCCGCATTGCTTCCAGCCGGTGGCCAGTCCGGTTTCGGCTTCGAGCGACGCATACAGTTCGATACCGTACTTGCTCATCTGGGTCATGTTGCGGTTCGGGCGCATCTGGCCGACCAGGCCGGCGGCATGCCACGTGGTGCCGCTGGTCAGCTGGCCCTGCTCGAGCAGCAGCACGTCGGTGCGGCCGAGCCGCGCCAGGTGGTAGGCCACCGAACAGCCGACGATGCCGCCGCCGACGATCACGATTTCGGCTTGCGAGGGCAGGCTCATCTTGTCACCCCAGTCTGAGCGCCATCACGCCCCCGACAATCACTGCGGTACCCACGGCACGGCGCAGTGTGAAAGCCTCCTTGAGCAGCCAGCTTCCCAACACCGCGGCGAACAGCACCGAAGTCTCGCGCAAAGCCGCCACGGTGGCGACGGGGGCTTGCGTCATGGCCCACAGCGCGATGCCGTACGAACCCAGCGATGCGGCCGCGGCGCCTGCCGCTACCGGCAGGCGGCCCCGGGCGTAGGGCCAGACCACGGCGCCGCCGCGGCGCATGAACACCAGCAGCGCAAAGGGCCAGCCGTCCAGAACAAACAGGGCCGCGACGTACTGAAAAGCCGACCCGCCGGCGCCGACCGCAGCGCGAACCCCCAGGGCATCGACCACCGTGTAGACCGCGATCACCACCGCGTTAGCCAATGCGAAGCCCACCGCCTTGGGGCGGTCCAGGGCATGGCGGCTCAGGCCCAGTGCCAGTACGCCGCAGCTGACGCCCAGCACGCCCGCCCACGACAGGGGAGTGAGGGTCTCGCCAAGGGTCATGCTGGCCGACAGGGCCACAAGCAAAGGCGCCGTGCCGCGCATCAAGGGGTAAGTCAGGCCCAGGTCACCGTGCTTGTAGGCGCCAGCCAGCGCAATGTAGTAGCCGATGTGGATGGTGACCGACGCGCCAATAAAGGGCCACGCCGCTGCCGGCGGCCAGCCGGCCAGCAGTGCAAGCGGCAGACCGATGAAGGAGCCGACCAGGTGGATCACGGCCGTGTCCAGCGCCTTGTCGGGGCTGGACTTGACCAGGGCGTTCCAGCTGGCGTGCAGCAGGGCGCCGAACAGCACCGCCGCCACCACCGACCAGGTCAGGGTCATGCGATGGCCCGGGCACAGCGGCGCGCGCGCGCCAGGAAATGCTCGAGCTCAGGGGTTTTCAGACCCTGCGACTTGGCCAAGTCGTCCCAGATGCGCAGCCGCACCGCGTCGGCTGCACCCGCCCTGTGCATGAATGCCTGGGCCTGGGCCTCACTGAACACGCCACCCTGCAACGCCAGTGAGCGCTTCGAATCGGCGGACAAGGCGTCGTAATAGCCCTCTCGGGTGGCGCACAGGTAACGCTTGGCGTCGACGTGCAGCTCGATGGCATCGAGGACTGTGTCATCGAACAGGCCGCGCAGGAATGGCAGGGCGCGGTACTGGTGGATATCGTCCACGCCCTGCAGCGTAGGCGTTGCGCCCAGGTCGTGCAGCAGATGGCCCAGGTCATGCAGCAGCGCTGCGGTGACCAATTCGTCATCTGCTCCGTCTTCCTGCGCCAGCAGCGCGGTCTGCAAGGCGTGCTCGAGCTGGGTGACGGGCTCGCCGGCGTATTGCTCGCCGCCGCGCCGCGCGAACAGCCGGGCGATGTCCTCCACGGTCAAGCCGGCGCCGGGCCGCCCCCCGCAACGAAGGCCGCGTCCGCAGACTGCGACGACACGTCCGCGCGGCGCGTCGGGACCGGCCTGTCCATCAGCTCCAGCCCCATGCGAATGCGGGTGAGCGGGGAACGCAGCTCATGCGAGGCATTGGCCAGCAGTGATTTTTGCGACGCCAACAGCGACTCGTGAGACTTCACCAGCGTCTCAATGCGTTCCGCCGCATGGTTGAAGCGGGTCGCCAGAAAAGCCACTTCATCCTGCCCGGTGGCGGGTACGCGAACGGACAGGTCGCCCTCACCCCATTTCTCGACCCCGTTTTGCAGCAGCTCCAGGCGGCGTGTGAGCTTGCGAACAATCGGATAGGTGGCCAGCGCGACGGCCACCGCCACCAGCGCCAACATCCAGAAAAATCGATTCCAGGGCGTCTGCGGTGGGCGCGGCAAGTGCATGTGCAGCGTTTGCCCATCGCGCAGGCGCAGAAAGAACTCTGGACCCGTGCCAAACTGCCCGCGCGGACCGAACGAGGGCGGCGCGTCCTCAAGGTCAACTGCCGGGGGGTCGGCCACACCGGTTGCCGGCGGTGGCTGGATGCGCAAATGACCGCGGCCGATGATTTCCCCGGTCTGGTTGCGAACCACGACATCGCGCAGGTGCGGCTCTGCCGTGATGCGTGAGACCCAGCCGACCAGAAAAGTGGCGACGGCCACGGCCAGCACCACCGCCAGCCAGATGCGCACATACAGTTTCTTCAAAAAAAACATGTCAGTCTTGCTGGCGGGCAAACACATAACCGACGCCGCGCACGGTCAGAATGCGCTTCGGGTTCTTGGCATCGAGCTCAATGGCGGCGCGGATGCGTCCCATGTGCACGTCGATGGAGCGGTCGAAGGCGTCGAGCTCGCGGCCGCGCACGGCTTCCATGATCTGATCGCGTGTGAGCACCCGGCCCGCGCGTTCGGCCAGGGCC
>JANYAN010000044.1 GCA_025361305.1 Burkholderiales bacterium | reverse complement strand
GCGATGGTCGTGGTCGGCTGGTTCCTGCTGCTTTCCACCGCGCACGACGAGCTCGACACCGAGCGCAACAAGGAGCCGGTCCTCAAGGCCGACTACAAGAACAAGCTTTCGCAGGCCGTGAACCTGGGCGAGCTGCGCAAGCAGAAGCTGCAGGTGGAGGAATACGTCACGCAGCTCGTGAAGCAATTGCCGGGCAAAGCCGAAATGGACGCGCTGCTGTCCGATATCAACCAGGCGGGGCTGGGCCGCAGCCTGAACTTCGATCTGTTCCGACCCGGTCAGGTCAGCGTCAAGGAGTACTACGCCGAATTGCCGATCGCGGTGCGGGTTACCGGCAAGTTTCACGATATCGGTGCCTTCGCCTCGGACATCGCGAACCTGTCGCGGATCGTGACGCTGAACAACCTGGCCTTGATTCCCCAGCGTGATGGCAGCCTGATCATGGACGCCACGGCCAAGACGTTCCGCTACCTGGATCCTGACGAGGTCGCTTCCCAGCGTAAGACGACCACAGGTGGGAAGAAGAAATGAAAGTCATGCACGTCGTCGCCGCCGTCAGCTCGCTGCTGGTCCTGACCGCCTGCGGTTCGTCGGCAAACGAGGAACTGCAAGGCTGGATGGTCGCCCAGCGGGCCGAGATCAAACCGCACGTGCAGCCGATCCCGGAGCCGAAGCGGTACCTCCCGGAGGCCTACAACCAGGAAGCCACGACCGATCCGTTCAGCAACCTGAAGCTGACGCAGGCGCTCAAGCGCGAATCGGGCCAGTCAAACGCAAACGCCGCCCTGGTCGCCCCGGAACTCGCGCGGCGCAAGGAGCCGCTGGAGAGCTACCCGCTCGATTCGATGGCGATGGTGGGCAGTCTTGTCAAGCTCGGGCAACCCGTGGCCCTGGTGAAGGTCGACAACCTGCTCTACCAGGTACGGCCGGGCAACTATCTGGGCCAGAACTACGGCCGCATCTCGAAGGTTGGCGAAACGGAGGTGGTTTTGCGGGAGATCATCCAGGACGCCGCCGGGGAATGGATTGAACGAATAGCCACACTGCAACTGCAAGAGAGGTCGAAATGAACAAGAACCGGTTGAATGCGCGGGGGGTGTGGGCGCTCGCTGTCTTCTGTCTGCTGTCACTCGGGTCGATGGGCGCCAGGGCGCAGACCGTGATCGAGTCCGTGACTGGCTCGGTCCAGGGCGGCGTCGAGGTGGTGCGGATCGACTTCTCCCAGCCGCTCACGGCGATACCCGCGGGCTTTGCCATCCAGTCGCCGGCGCGAATCGCGCTTGACATTCCAGGTGCAAGCAATGGCCTAGGGCGCTCGACGGTCGAGGTCAACCAGGGCAATGTTCGCTCGGTCAATGTGGTCCAGGCCGGCGAACGCACACGCGTGGTGCTGAACCTCAAAACGGCGGCGGCCTACAAGGCCCAGCTGGACGGCAAGTCGCTTCTCGTGCTGCTTGACTCTGCGGCAGCGCCTGCACCTCAGGCAGCCGCACCCGGGGCATTTGCGGAAAGCAGAAACGCCGAAACCCAGCCGATCCGCGATCTCGACTTCCGGCGCGGTCCCGACAGTTCCGGACGCGTGATCGTCGACCTGCCGAATAACCAGGTCGGTGTCGACATCCGCCAGCAGGGCCAGACGCTCGTGGTGGAATTTCTCAAGTCATCGCTGCCCGAAGGGCTTCGCCGTCGGCTGGACGTGTCGGACTTTGGCACACCGGTGCAGACCGTGACGACGTTCCAGACAGGCGACCGGGTCCGTATCGTGATCGAACCCAAGGGGGCATGGGAGCACAGCGCCTACCAGAGTGACAACCAGTTCGTTGTTGAGGTACGCCAGCAGAAAATCGATACGGCCAAGCTGACGCAGGGCGTGGGATTCAATGGTGAAAAGCTGTCGCTCAATTTCCAGAATATCGAGGTTCGTTCGCTGCTTCAGGTGATTGCCGACTTCACGAATTTCAACATCGTGACGTCCGATTCCGTTACGGGTGCGGTCACGCTAAGGCTGAAAGATGTGCCCTGGGATCAGGCGCTCGATATCGTCCTTCAGGCCAAAGGCCTGGGGATGCGAAAGGCCGGCAATGTCATCTGGGTGGCGCCCAAGGACGAGATCGCTGCCAAGGAAAAACTCGACCTGGAGTCGCGCAACGCGATCCAGGGCCTGGAGCCGCTGCGCACGCAGTCGTTCCAGCTGAATTACACCAAAGCGGTCGACATAGCCGCCCAGTTGACGGGTACCGGGTCCGCCCGGATCCTGAGCGCGCGGGGTAGCGTGATCGCCGAGCCGCGCACCAATCAGATATTTGTCACTGATATCACGGCACGGCTGGAACAGGTGCAGCAGCTGATTGCCAAACTCGACATCGCGGTGCGCCAGGTGCTGATCGAGGCACGCATCGTGGAGGCTTCTGACACGTTCGGAAAATCGCTGGGCGTGCGGCTGGGCGGCAGCGACCAGCGTGGCGTCTTGGGCGGCAACGCCGGCTATTCGGTCGGTGGCGGCAACCGGATCGCTTTGGGCGGCACGTATAACGCGGCGTCGATTACGAGTGGCGAAACTGTCGGCACGCTGGACACTACCAACACATCCTTCGTCAACCTGCCCGCGTCCGGTCAGGGCGGCTTCAGCCCGTCGACTTTCGCGGTTTCGCTGTTCAGCTCGGCGGCCAACCGGTTCCTCAACCTGGAGCTGTCCGCCCTCGAGGCCGACGGCAAGGGCAAGCTGGTTTCGAGCCCGCGTATTGTGACGGCCGACCAGACCAAGGCAATGATCGAACAGGGCACGGAATTCCCTTATCAGCAAGCCTCAGCCAGCGGGGCCACGGCCGTTACGTTCCGCAAAGCCACTCTCAAGCTCGAGGTGACTCCGCAGATCACTCCAGAAGGCAACATCATCCTGACGCTGGATATCAGCAAGGACAGCCGCGGTGAAACAACGGCGGCCGGCATCGCCATCAATACCAAGCACATTCAGACACAGGTGCTGGTCGAAAACGGTGGTACGGTCGTCATCGGCGGCATCTTCGAGTTGACCGAATCCGAATCCGAAGCAAGGGTTCCGTTCCTGGGTGACCTGCCGGCAATCGGAAACCTGTTCAAGACCAAGACCCGCAGCTCCAACAAGCAGGAGATGCTGATCTTCATTACCCCCAAGATGATCACCGACCGGGCCGCGGCGCGCTGACTTCAAGATCAACAGGAAGAGGATCTGAAACAAATGATGCGACATATCAAGATGCTGGGGGCCGTGCTGTTGGCTGCGCTTCTGACGGCGTGCGGCGGTGGTGGTGGCAGCCCGGGCACCACCGGGGGCTCGACAGGGACTGGCGGCGGCACAGGTACGACAACCGTCGCAACCCCGACCATCACGGTCGAATTGCGCGACTCCGCGGATCACGTGGTGACGGTTGTCAGTACTACGGCGATCGTGTACGCAAAGGCAACCGTCAAGTCGTCTACGGGAGTCGCTGTTGCATCCCAGGTGGTCACTTTCACCAGCGATACCTCGCTGGTGAAATTCCTGCCGCTCGCCGGCTCGGCTCTGACTGACGCGTCAGGCGTTGCGATCGTACAGATACAGCCCGCCTCGACATCGGCGGCGGGGGCCGGAACGCTTGTGGCCAACGTCACCGTGAGCGGGGTCGCTGCGACGCCGGCCAACTACAACTACCAGGTACCCATCATCAGCGGGAACAGCAGCGCACCGACCATTTCACTCGGCTTGCGCGACTCGACGAATTCAAGCACGACTGTCATCGGCGGCACCAGTACTGTCACTGCGCGCGCCGTGCTCCTCGATGGCGGCGGCACCCCGGTAGCCGGCGCCCTGGTAACGTTCGCGGGCGACGCGAGCCTGGTCAAGTTCAGCCCCGCGGGCGGAACAGTCCTGACCAACAGCAGTGGCGTTGCCACCATCCAGGTCAGTCCGGCGTCCGTCTCGTCGGCAGGTGCGGGCACGCTGCGCGTCAGCGCCGCTGTTGCCGGCACGCCCGTGTCCCAGACCTTCGACTTTCAGATCGCCGGAGTCACCAGCAGCGCGGGTGTGCCCACGATGTCGCTCGGGCTGCGGGATTCGTCCAATACGAGCACTAATTCAGTCAACGCATCCGGGATCACAACGGCGCGCGCTGCTGTCCTGGACGCGACTGGGGCTCCGGTCACTGCAAAGCTGGTAACGTTCTCGGGCGATCTGACGCTGATCAAGTTCAGCCCCGCGTCCGGTCAGGTGCTTACTGACGCCAACGGCGTAGCAACTGTGCAGATCACGCCGGCTTCACTTTCAGCGGCCGGAGCAAGCACTCTGCGCGCAGCCACCACGGTCGCGGGCACTGCGGTGTCGGCATCATTCGACTTCCAGCTTTCGTCAGCCAATCTGGCCCTGCAGAACCTGAACGTTGGCAGCACGTCGCTCGCAGCATTTGGCAATCGGGCGGTTTCGGTTGTGGCAACGATCAACGGGGTGCCCGCCACGAATACGCCGATCCAGGTGACGTTCACGGCAAGTTGCGGCAGCCTGACTCCGGCTGTGGCGGTGACCGACAGTACGGGTACTGCATCGACGACCTACACTGCAGACAACCCGAACTGTGCCGGCAGCAACGTGTCGGTGTCCGCCGCTGCTGCAGGTGCCACGCCTCTGTCAGGAACCATCGCCGTGCAGGCGTCCCAGGCGACCAATATCCAGTTCATGAGTGCGTCGCCGACATTGATCTATCTGGTGGGTTCAGTGGGCGCCACCCAATCGCAAGTCACGTTCAAGGTGGTTGGCTCCAGCGGAAATCCGCTGCAAAACCAGCAGGTACAACTTTCGCTGGTCAATTCTGCCCCGGGTGTGTCGCTCAATACGGTCGGCAATACTGCTACCGTCGCATTGACCAGTGATGCCACCGGACTGGTTTCCGTTGCGGTCTTCTCCGGTACGGTTCCGACGTCAGTACAAGTTCGGGCCGTTCTGGCCACCAACACCGCGGTGTCAGCAACGTCAAATATCCTGACAGTCGCTTCCGGCAGACCGGTCCAGCGTGCCATCAGCGTTGCACTGTCCAAGTTCAGCATTGAGGGCTTGAACGTCGATGGGTCTACCTCCAGGGTCACGATTTCGCTGGCTGACCGGCAAGGGAACCCCGTGCCGGACGGCACGCAGGTGAACTTCGTCACCAAGTACGGCTTGATGATTCCTGCAAGTTGCCTGATTGCCGGCGGGACGTCGAGTTGCGCGGTTGACATCCGTTCGCAGGGCGACCGTAGCGCGCCTTTCAAGGGGCGGGTCGCAATCCTTGCCTATGTTCCTGGTGAAGAGGACTTCGTCGATCTCAATGGCAACAACGTCTACGATCCCGGTGAGCCGTTTACGGACATGGGCAACGCCTATCGCGATGAGTTCACTAGCACGGTCAGCGGTGTCAGCGGCGTTGTCGACGGCACCTATACGGTTGGCGAGTTCATTGTTCCCCGGGCCGGCACTTCCACTTGCCTGGACAAGGGCGTTCCCAACAACGGGGGCGTGAACGGGCGTGACGGGACGTGCGATGGCGTCTGGGGGACTGTTGACGTTCGGGTCCAGACCATGATCCAGTTTGCTTCGTCCGGAGCCGTAATGACTCTGGTCGGCTCAGCAACCACAGGTGGCTTCACGGTCAGCATTGCGGACATCAATGGCAACAGCATGCCCACGGGATCCTCGATCGCCGCCTCGATATTCTCCGCGGGCCCGACTTGCGCCGTATCGGCCACACTGCCCACTTCGATCTCAAATACGTATTTGCCCACGAATGTGGTGGTTGGCCTGAAGAATTGCGTTTCCGGCGACAAGATAAATTTGGCGATTACGACCCCCGGGATCGTTGCCGGACCAGTAGCGACCAACCTGCTTGTTACCTTGCCGTGACCTCCGGGCAGCTGGCGCTTGTCGGCCTGCCCGGTTCTGGTAAGTCCACTGTCGGGCGGCAGCTCGCCCGGCGGCTCGGGCTGGCTTTCACCGATTCCGACCAGGTTATCCAGGAGCAGATCGGCTGCTCGATCCGCGAGTTCTTCGCCCGTGAAGGCGAAGAGGCCTTCCGGGATGTCGAGCAGGCGGTCATCGAGACGCTGTGCGCGGCCCGAATCGGGGTGGTCGCAACTGGCGGGGGGGTGGTGTTGCGCCCCGCAAACCGGCAACGCCTGCGTGAGGCAGGACAGGTCATCTACCTGCGTTCTGCTCCCGAGGAAGTCTTCCGGCGGGTGCGTCACGACGCCAAAAGGCCATTGCTGCAGGTTGACGATCCCCTGGCGCGCCTGCGCGACTTGCATGCGCAGCGCGACCCCCTGTATCGCGAAACCGCGCATTTCATCGTCGAAACCGGGCGCCCGTCAGTGCCGACCCTGGTCAACATGATCCTGATGCAACTCGAACTGTCCGGTGTGGTGCCCGGCCACCCTTAAACTTGCGGCTATGCAGGCCGCTTCTCTTTCTCCTTTCACCGCCCATAGAGTGCCCATCGATCTGGGCGAGCGCAGCTACGACATCACAATCGGCAAGGCGCTTCTGGCCGACCCAATGACCTGGGACGCGGTTCCGGCTGCCGCTTCGGCGCTGATCGTGACCAATGCCACTGTGGCGCCGCTCTATGCCCCGGCTCTGGCGTCTGCATTGCAGACACGTCACAAGGCGATTTACTCGGTGATCCTTCCGGACGGCGAAGAGCACAAGAATTGGCAGACTCTGAATCTTGTGTTCGATGCCTTGCTGGAAAACGCCTGCGACCGGCGCACAGTCATCTACGCCCTGGGTGGCGGCGTGGTCGGCGACATGGCCGGTTTCGCGGCTGCCAGCTACATGAGGGGCATCCCGTTCGTGCAGGTGCCCACGACCTTGCTGGCGCAAGTGGATTCGTCAGTTGGTGGCAAGACTGCCATCAATCACCCGCTGGGCAAGAACATGATCGGGGCCTTCTACCAGCCGGTGCTGGTCGTGTGCGACCAGGACACGCTGGCGACACTGCCGGCTCGCGAACTGAGCGCCGGGCTGGCCGAAGTCATCAAGTACGGGCCCATCGCCGATATGGATTTCCTTGACTGGATCGAGGCCAACCTTGAAGACCTGATGGCGCGCGAGCCCGCCGCGCTGGCGCACGCCGTGCGTCGCAGCTGCGAAATCAAGGCAGCCGTGGTAGGGCAGGACGAGCGCGAGGCCGGCCTGCGCGAGATTCTCAATTTCGGTCACACGTTCGGCCACGCGATCGAGGCCGGGCTGGGCTACGGCAAGTGGCTTCATGGCGAGGCGGTGGGTTGCGGCATGGTGATGGCGATGCACTTGTCCAACCGGCTGGGGCTGGTGTCGCCCGCCCTTGTCGACCGCGTCACGACTTTGGTTCGCGGCGCGGGATTGCCGGTTGTCGGTCCGCGCCTCGGGCCGGACCGCTATCTTGCCTTGATGCAGGTCGACAAAAAAGCGCGCGCAGGTGGGATCCGGTTCGTCGTGATCGATGCACCAGGCAGTGCGTCGGTGCGCAGCGCCCCGGATGCCATGGTTCGAGAAGTGATCGAGGCGTGCTGCACCTGACATGAATCCAGCGGGTCTTGCACCCTACGCCTGCGACCCGGCGCGGTCACGGGGCCGCCGCCATCCTGAAGCCGCCGCCCCCACCCGCACGCAATATCAGCGCGACCGGGATCGCATCGTTCATTCGACCGCGTTCCGTCGGCTGGTCTACAAGACCCAGGTGTTTCTTAACCACGAGGGCGATCTGTTCCGCACCCGCCTGACGCACTCGATCGAGGTGGCCCAGCTTGGCCGGTCCATCGCACGGTCGTTGAAACTTGATGAGGACCTGGTCGAGGCCATCGCGCTGGCCCACGACCTGGGGCACACGCCGTTCGGCCACGCCGGTCAGGACGCCCTGAACGAGTGCATGGCCAACCATGGTGGTTTCGAACACAACCTTCAGAGCCTGCGCGTGGTTGACGAACTGGAAGAGCGATACCCGGAATTCGACGGACTGAACCTTACCTTCGAGACGCGAGAGGGCATCCTCAAGCACTGCTCGCGCGAGAACGCCCAGCGTCTGGAGGCCCAGCAGCCCGGCGGTGTTGGCCGCCGGTTCATGGATGGCAGCCAGCCAGGCCTGGAGGCACAACTGTGCAACCTGGCCGATGAAATCGCCTACAACGCACACGACATCGACGATGGCGTGCGCTCCGGCCTGATCACGCTGGAACAACTCCATGGCGTTGAGCTGTTCGACCAGTTTCGTGCCCAGGCTGGGGCGCAATATCCAGGCCTGCACGGCCGGCGGCTGCTTTATGAGTCGATCCGGCGCATGCTCAGCGAGCAGGTCTATGACGTCATCGACACGACCCTGGCGAACCTGCGCGCTGCGACACCCGGCGACGTGGATGCGGTGCGCGCGCAACGGCCGCTGGTGGCCTTCAGCGAGTCGATGCGGGCAGCATCCCTGGGCCTGAAGCGCTTTCTCATGCAAAACCTTTACCGCCATCCCCAGGTGGCCGCCATGACTGGCCAGGCCAGGCAGGTCGTACGGGAACTCTTTGCCGCGTACATGAACGATCCTTCGCAGATGCAGAGCGCCTTCGCTGCGCGTACCGATTCGGCCAGGTCGGTAGCCGACTACATCGCCGGGATGACCGACCGCTTCGCCAGTCGCGAACACAAGCGCCTGACCGGTACCGAGCTGCTGGCACCCGGTCAATGAGACGGGTCGAGCCTGCCCTGCTGGTGATCGCCGCGGGCGTCGCCGCGGCATTGCACGTCGGCAAGTTGCCTCCGGCGCTGCCCGCCTTGCGTGAGTCGCTCGGCATCACGCTGCTCGAGGCCGGATTCCTGATTTCGCTGGTCCAGCTGGCCGGGATGGGCCTGGGCCTGGCCGTTGGTCTGGCTGCCGACGGGGTTGGCCTCAAGCGCACCATGGTGGCTGGGCTGGGTATCGTTTCGGCAGCCAGTCTGCTCGGAGCCGCGGCCCAGGACGCGACAACTCTGCTGTTGCTGCGCGCGTTGGAGGGCCTCGGTTTTCTGCTGACCTCGGTGCCGGCGCCCAGCCTGATCCGCCAGTTGGTCCCGCTCAGCCGAATGAACGCGATGCTCGGCTTCTGGGGCGCGTACATGCCTTTGGGCACCGCCATGGCATTGCTTGTCGGCCCGCTGGCGATTGCCTCCAGCGGATGGCGCAGCTGGTGGTTGCTGCTGGGCCTGCTTTCGCTTGCGATGGCGGTGTGGCTCGTGCGCGCCCTGCCGGTCCCGGGAAAGGCGCCACGCGGGACGATGAAAGCCGTCGAAGAAGCCGCGGCGCGCTGGCCTCGCCGTCTGGGCGCGACGCTATCGTCTCCGGGCCCGTGGCTGGTAGCGCTGAGCTTTGCCATGTATTCCGGGCAATGGCTGGCTGTCATCGGGTTTCTTCCCTCGATCTACACACAGGCGGGCCTGACCGCCAGCGTTGTTGGCTTGGCCACTGCGCTGGCGGCGGCGGTCAACATCGCGGGCAACGTTGCATCAGGGCGCCTGCTGCAATGCGGGGTGAAGCCTCAAAGGCTGCTCTATCTGGGCTACAGCGTCATGGGTATCTGCGGACTGCTTGCCTTCGCGCCGGTATGGGGTGGCCTTCCGTCGGCGGTGACGGCCTGGCTGCGTTACGGTGCCATCCTGTTGTTTTCAATGATCGGAGGCGTGATCCCCGGAACGCTGTTCTCCCTGGCCGTGCGGCTTGCTCCTGGCGCCCGCACGGTTTCCACCACCGTTGGGTGGGTTCAACAGTGGTCCGCCTTCGGGCAATTTGCAGGACCCCCGGTGGTGGCCTGGGTTGCGACGCGCGCCGGCGGCTGGCAATGGAGTTGGCTGGTGACTGGCGGCTGCGCAGTGGCCGGGCTGGCGTCGGCAAGGGGTATCGGCCAGCTGCTGTTCAGGTCCCCGTCGGCCGGGGAAACGTGTCCGGCAGACTCGGCAACGTAAAATCATCGGCAACGGCCTTCGCACGGTCGCTAATGCCTTGAGCTTTCCGAACCAACTCAAACCCCAGGCCAACGCCCTGCAGTCGGATACACCTGCCGACCCGATAGTGGGCGCCACGCGCGTATGGCTGGAGCGTGCTGTCATCGGCCTGAACCTGTGTCCGTTTGCCAAGGCCGTCCATGTGAAGGGCCAGATTCACTACGCTGTGAGCTCGGCCACCGGACCATCCGCGCTGCTGGAGGACTTGCGCCGCGAGTTGAAGGCGCTTGTGTCGTGTGCGCCGCAACAGCGGGAAACCACGCTGCTCATTGCGCCAGGGGTGCTCGCGGATTTTCTTGATTTCAACGATTTTCTGGATCGCGCCGATCGCCTGCTTCGAAAGGAGGCGTTGCAGGGCGTCATCCAGATCGCCAGTTTTCACCCTGCCTACCAATTCGCGGATTCCGCGCCAAACGACATTACCAACTTCACCAATCGCTCGCCCTATCCCATATTGCACCTGCTGCGCGAGGCCGCTATCGAACGGGCCGTGCAGGCCTATCCCGACGCCACGGCCATCTATGAGACCAATCTGCAGACGCTGCGCCGGCTCGGCCGGCGCGGATGGGAAGCGTTGGGGGTGGGGCCCGCCCCATGACCGGGATGGAACAGGACGTGAGGCCAGGCCAGTCGGTCGAGTTGCTCAAGGAATTGCACATCCTGACCCGCGACGGCCGGCTGAACCAGGACTCAAGACGCAAACTCAAGCAGGTCTATCACCTCTACCAGTTCATCGAGAAGCTGCTGCTGGAATTGCCCGGGGAAGGCACCGGGCCGGTGCTGGCCGACCACGGGGCCGGGAAGTCCTACCTGGGATTTATCCTGTACGACCTGTTCTTCAAAGCCAGGACCAACGGCCATATATACGGTATTGAAACCCGCTCCGATCTGGTGCAAAAGTCGCGCGAACTGGCCCTCAGGCTGGGCTACGAGCGAATGTCCTTCCTGCACCTCAGCGCGGCAGCCGCCGCCGACGATTCGGCGTTGCCAGCGCGGTTCGACGTCGTGACGGCCCTGCACGCCTGTGACACCGCAACTGATGACGCCGTCGCCTTCGGCTTGCGCAAGCAAGCCCGCTTCATGGTGCTCGTCCCGTGCTGCCAGGCCGAAGTCGCCGCCTGCCTGCGTGTGGGCAAGGCAGCATCGCTGTCCCGCACGCCGCTGGCCGAACTGTGGCGCCATCCCTTGCACACCCGCGAACTTGGAAGCCAGCTAACCAATGTGTTGCGCTGTCTGTACCTCGAGGCTTCGGGCTACCAGGTCACAGTGACGGAATTGGTCGGATGGGAGCACAGCCTGAAGAACGAACTCATCGTGGCGCGCCGTACCGGCCAGGAAAAGCGAACGGCCGCCGCGCGGCTGCGGGCCATCCTGGCAGAGTTCGGCCTGCAAGGGCTCGAGCCGCTGCGGTTCCCAGGCCTGCCATAGTGAGAAAACGGGGTCAGACTCCGATTTATCATCCGAGCCCATGGCACGCCTTCCCCGACTGACGATTCCCGGCTACCCGCACCACCTCATTCAGCGGGGCAATGATCGCCAACCCATTTTTGGCGGCACGCGTGACTATGAGGAACTGCTTCACTTGTTCGCGGACAGTGCTCGGGACAACGGCGTCGCGATCCACGCCTACGTGCTGATGACGAACCACTTCCACCTACTGGCCACGCCGCAAGCTCAAGAGAGCATCCCGCGAATGATGCAGTCGATCGGTCGGCGGTACGTCGGATATTTCAATCAGCGCCACGGGCGTACGGGCACGCTGTGGGAAGGGCGTTACAAGTCGACGGTGGTTCAGGCCGAGAGTTACCTACTTGCTTGCATGGCGTATATCGACCTGAATCCGGTTCGCGCCGGGATGGTCAGCCATCCCGGCGACTATCCGTGGTCGGGCTATTTGCACCATATTGGGCAGCGCCAGGGCCGATTGATCGTGCCTCATCCCCTTTATTGGGAATTGGGAAACACTCCATTTTCCCGCGAGGCTGCCTATCGCGAACTGGTCGAAGCCGGGATCACGAGCCAGCAACAGAATGCGTTGACAGATTCTGCGATGCACGGCTGGGCATTGGGCGATTCCGACTACGTTGCGGGTCTGCAAAAATTGACCCCCAGGCGCATCCGTAAGGGCAGCGCTGGCAGGCCACGCGTCGAATCCGCTGTACCTATTGACATGTCCCTAATTAAATCGTAATGAGTTAAGTTAGTAATTAAATGGAGTCTGACCCCATTTAAATAAGTTGGCATTTTTGTTGCGGTGCACTATCCTTTCTGTCCTGCGAAAACCTGAAGGAGTGCGTCATGACGACGGCGGCCGAGATCTCCGATCTGCAAGAACATGGCCTGTATTCGGGCGCCAACGAGCACGACGCTTGCGGCGTCGGATTTGTCGCGCATATCAAAGGCGAAAAAACCCATGCCATCGTCCAGCAGGGCCTGAAGATCCTCGAGAACCTGGACCACCGTGGTGCAGTGGGGGCCGACAAGCTGATGGGCGACGGCGCCGGCATCCTGATCCAGTTGCCGGATGCGCTTTATCGCCAGGAGATGGCCGCGCAGGGGGTTGAACTGCCCCCGCCCGGGGAGTACGGCGTGGGGATGATCTTCCTGCCCAAGGAACACGCCTCACGCATGGCATGCCAGCAGGAAATGGAACGCGCGATCAAGGCCGAGGGCCAGGTTCTACTAGGGTGGCGAGACGTTCCGGTAAACAAGGCCATGCCGATGTCGCCGGCGGTGCGCGAGAAGGAGCCAATACTGCGCCAGGTCTTCATTGGCCGCGGCGACGATGTCATCGTGCAGGATGCGCTCGAGCGCAAGCTCTACGTGATCCGCAAGACTGCCAGCGCGGCGATCCAGGACCTCAAGCTCAAGCACAGCAAGGAATACTACGTTCCCAGCATGTCCAGCCGCACGGTGGTCTACAAGGGCCTGTTGCTGGCCGACCAGGTAGGGACCTACTACCTGGATCTTCAGGACGAGCGATGCGTGTCCGCCCTGGGCCTGGTCCATCAGCGGTTTTCGACCAATACTTTCCCGGAGTGGCCACTGGCTCACCCCTACCGGTATGTCGCCCATAACGGCGAAATCAACACCGTCAAAGGCAACTACAACTGGATGAAAGCACGCGAAGGCGTGATGTCGTCTCCGGTCCTGGGGGCCGACCTGAAGAAGCTCTATCCGATCAGCTTTGCCAGCCAGTCGGACACGGCCACCTTCGACAATTGCCTCGAGCTGCTCACCATGGCCGGCTACCCGATTAGCCAGGCCGTGATGATGATGATCCCCGAACCCTGGGAACAGCACACCACGATGGACGAGCGTCGGCGGGCGTTCTACGAATACCACGCCGCCATGCTCGAGCCGTGGGACGGCCCGGCTTCCATCGTCTTTACCGACGGTCGACAGATCGGCGCCACACTCGACCGCAATGGGCTGCGCCCGTCTCGCTATTGCGTGACGGACGACGATCTGGTCATCATGGCATCGGAAACAGGCGTGCTGCCGGTCCCCGAAAACAAGATCGTGCGCAAGTGGCGACTGCAGCCCGGCAAGATGTTCCTGATCGACCTGGAACAGGGCCGGATGATCGACGACGAGGAACTCAAGGCCAACCTCGCCAACAGCAAACCCTACAAGCAGTGGATCGAGAATCTGCGCATTAAGCTGGATGACCTGTCCGATACCTCGGGCAAGGTGCTGCACAGCGACGTGCCCCTGCTGGATCGCCAACAGGCATTCGGCTACACACAGGAAGACATCAAGTTCCTGATGTCACCGATGGCGCAGGCCGGCGAAGAGGGCATTGGCTCCATGGGCAACGACAGCCCTCTGGCGGTGCTTTCGTCCAAGGATAAACCGCTGTACAACTACTTCAAGCAGCTGTTCGCGCAAGTGACCAACCCGCCGATCGACCCGATCCGCGAGGCGATCGTGATGTCGCTGGTGTCGTTCATCGGCCCCAAGCCCAATCTGCTGGACATCAACCAGGTCAATCCGCCGATGCGGCTCGAAGTCAGTCAGCCGATCCTTGACTTTGCCGACATGGCCAAGCTGCGCGACATTGACAAGCACACCCAGGCCAAATTCCGCAGTTACACGCTGGACATCACCTATCCGCTGGCATGGGCCCAGGAAGGGGTGGAGGCCAAACTCGCGTCGCTCAATGCCGAGGCGGTCGACGCGATCAAGAGTGGCAAGAACATCTTGATCATCAGCGATCGCGCTGTCAGCCAGTCCCAGGTTGCCATCCCTGCCGTGCTGGCCCTGTCATCGATCCACCAGCACCTCGTGCGGGTCGGCCTGCGCACGACGGCCGGGCTGGTGGTTGAAACCGGGTCGGCGCGCGAGGTGCACCACTTCGGCGTGCTGGCTGGCTATGGCGCTGAGGCGGTGCACCCGTACCTGGCCATGGAAACGCTGGTCTCCATCCACAAGGACCTGCCGGGCGACCTCAACCCCGACAAGGCCCTTTACAACTACGTCAAGGTGATCGGCAAGGGTCTGTCCAAGATCATGTCCAAAATGGGCGTGAGCACCTACATGAGCTACTGCGGGGCCCAGTTGTTCGAGGCCATCGGGCTCAACAGCGACACGGTGGAAAAGTACTTCACCGGCACGGCAAGCCGGGTCGAGGGGATCGGCGTGTTCGAGTTGGCCCAGGAAGCCATCCGGATGCACAAGGCGGCATTCGGCGACGATCCCGTGCTGGAAAACATGCTCGACGCAGGCGGGGAATACGCCTGGCGCGCCCGGGGTGAAGAGCACATGTGGACGCCGGACGCCATCGCCAAACTGCAGCACAGCACTCGCGCGAACAACTGGAACACGTACAAGGAATATGCCGAGCTGATCAACGACCAGAGCCGTCGCCACATGACGCTGCGCGGTTTGTTCGAATTCCGGATCGACCCGGCCAAGGCGATCCCGGTGGATGAGGTCGAACCGGCCAGGGAAATCGTCAAGCGATTCGCCACCGGCGCCATGTCGCTGGGCTCGATCTCGACCGAAGCGCACGCGACGCTGGCGGTGGCCATGAACCGCATCGGTGGCAAGAGCAATACAGGTGAGGGCGGGGAAGACCCGGCACGTTACCGCCAGGAACTCAAAGGCATCCCCATCCTTCAGGGTCAGACGCTGTCCGATATCGTCGGCAAGGATGTTACCGAGGCCGACTACGCGCTCAACGCCGGTGACTCGCTGCGCTCGCGCATCAAGCAGGTTGCGTCCGGACGCTTTGGCGTGACGGCCGAATACCTCGCCTCGGCAGACCAGATCCAGATCAAGATGGCACAGGGCGCCAAGCCCGGCGAGGGCGGCCAGTTGCCCGGCGGCAAGGTGTCCAAATACATCGGCAAGCTGCGCTACTCGGTGCCGGGGGTCGGCCTGATCTCTCCCCCGCCGCACCATGACATCTATTCGATCGAGGACCTGGCTCAGCTGATCCATGACCTGAAGAACGTGGCGCCGCATGCTTCCGTCAGCGTCAAGCTGGTGTCCGAAGTCGGTGTCGGCACCGTAGCAGCCGGGGTGGCCAAGTGCAAGAGTGACCACGTGGTGATCGCCGGTCACGATGGTGGCACCGGTGCCTCTCCATGGTCTTCCATCAAGCACGCCGGCAGTCCCTGGGAGATCGGCCTGGCCGAAACCCAGCAGACGCTGGTGCTCAACCGCCTGCGCGGCCGAATCCGCGTTCAGGCTGACGGCCAGATGAAGACCGGTCGCGACGTCGCCATAGGCGCACTTCTGGGTGCGGATGAGTTCGGCTTCGCGACCGCACCGCTGGTGGTCGAAGGCTGCATCATGATGCGCAAGTGCCACCTGAACACCTGCCCGGTGGGCGTCGCGACACAGGACCCTGTGCTGCGCCGCAAGTTCACCGGAAGGCCCGAGCACGTGGTCAACTATTTCTTCTTCATCGCCGAGGAGGTGCGCCAGATCATGGCGCAGCTGGGCATCCGCAAGTTCGACGACCTGATTGGCCGCGCCGACCTGCTGGACATGAAGAAGGGTGTGCAGCACTGGAAGGCGCGGGGCCTGGACTTCAGCCGCCTGTTCGCCCTGCCCAATGTGCCGGCCGACGTTCCACGGTTCCACACGGAGCAGCAGGACCACGGGCTGCACAAGAGCCTGGACCGCATCCTGATCGAGAAGTCGCGCCCCGCAATCGAAAAGGGGGAGAAGGTCCAGTTCATTGAGGTAGCGCGAAATGTCAACCGATCGGTCGGTGCCATGCTGTCCGGTGCCGTGACCAAAGTGCACCCCGAGGGCCTGCCCGACGACAGTATCCGGATCCAGCTCGAAGGCACCGGGGGCCAGTCGTTTGGCGCGTTCCTGACCAAGGGCATCACGCTGTACCTGATCGGCGATGCCAACGACTACACCGGCAAGGGCCTCTCGGGCGGGCGCATCGTCGTGCGGCCGAGCATCGATTTCCGGGGCGTGGCCTGCGACAACATCATCATCGGCAACACCGCGCTTTACGGGGCAACGACCGGCGAGGCCTTCTTCAGCGGCGTCGCGGGCGAGCGCTTCGCAGTGCGCCTGTCGGGGGCCACGGCGGTGGTGGAAGGCACGGGTGACCACGGCTGCGAATACATGACCGGCGGGACCGTGCTGGTTCTGGGCAAGACCGGCCGCAACTTTGCCGCGGGCATGTCCGGCGGCATCGCCTACGTTTACGACGAGGATGGACAGTTTGCGAGCCGCTGCAACACCACCATGATCACCCTCGAGCAGATCGGGACGGCGGCCGAGCAGAAGTCGGGCGGCAAGACCCGCTTGCACAAGGACGAAACGGATGAGGCCCTGCTGAGACGGCTGCTGGAGGAACACAACCGCTGGACCGGCAGCCGGCGCGCGCGTGAACTACTGGATAGCTGGGTCGCTTCTCGCCAGAAGTTCATCAAGGTATTCCCGAACGAATACAAGCGGGCCCTGGCAGAAATGTACGAGCGCGAAGTCGAAGCTGCGAGCGCGGGCACCAACGCCCACGTTGCGATGAAGCCCGACCCGGTCGCCGCCAACTGAACACGCATTACGGATAAGCATCATGGGAAAAGTCACCGGGTTCATGGAATTCGAGCGGGTCGAGGAGGGCTATCGCCCGATCCCGGAGCGCGTGAAAAACTACAGGGAATTTGTCGTGGGCCTGGACGACGCCCAGGCCAAGGTACAGGGCGCGCGCTGCATGGATTGCGGCACGCCGTTCTGCAACAGCGGCTGTCCGGTCAACAACATCATCCCCGATTTCAATGATCTGGTTTACCGCGCCGACTGGCAAAACGCCTTCACGGTGCTCGATTCCACCAACAATTTCCCCGAATTCACGGGTCGCATCTGCCCGGCGCCGTGCGAGGAGGCCTGCACCCTGAACGTCAATGACGACGCGGTGGGCATCAAGTCGATCGAGCACGCGATCATCGACCGTGCGTGGGAGCACGGCTGGGTCCGGCCCCGTCCGGCCAGGCACCGGACCGGCAAGAAGGTCGCCGTGGTCGGGTCCGGCCCCGCAGGGATGGCGGCCGCGCAGCAACTAGCGCGCGCTGGCCACGACGTGACCGTCTTCGAAAAGAATGACCGCATCGGCGGCCTGCTGCGTTACGGCATTCCCGACTTCAAGATGGAGAAATCGCACATCGACCGCAGGGTGGAGCAGATGAAAGCCGAGGGCGTGACGTTTCGGACCGGCGTCATGGTAGGCAAGCTGCCCGAGGGTTCGAAGGTCATCAACTGGGCCAGCGAAACTGTCTCTCCCGAAGAACTGCACAAGGCTTTCGACGCCATCGTGCTGACGGGTGGGGCCGAGCAGTCGCGCGACCTGCCGGTGCCGGGCCGCGAACTGGACGGTGTGCATTTCGCAATGGAATTCCTGCCTCAGCAGAACAAGGTCAACGCCGGCGACAAGGTCCAGGCCCAGATCCGCGCAGATGGCAAACACGTCATCGTGATTGGCGGTGGCGATACGGGCTCGGACTGCGTGGGTACAAGCAATCGCCACGGCGCCGCGTCGGTTACCCAGTTCGAACTCATGCCCCAGCCGCCCGAGCAGGAAGACAAGCCGCTGACCTGGCCGTACTGGCCCTACAAGTTGCGCACCAGTTCAAGCCATGAAGAAGGCTGCGAAAGGGAATTCGCGATCGCCACCAAGGAATTCATCGGCGAAAAAGGCAAGGTCACCGGTTTGAAGACCGTTCGTGTCGAGTGGAAGGACAGCAGGATGTCCGAAGTGCCCGGCTCCGAGCAGGTGCTCAAGGCCGATCTGGTGCTGCTGGCCATGGGCTTCGTGAGCCCGGCACTTCGGACATCCTGCTGTCCTTCCACTCGACACGAACGGTCTTCAAACCGGTGACCTTGCCTTTTTCGCCGA
>JANYAN010000007.1 GCA_025361305.1 Burkholderiales bacterium | reverse complement strand
ACAAGCTCATCGCCGAGAACAAGCTGACGGCCTCGCCGATCACAGGGGCGGTGGCCGCGGTGTCGGTCGGCATTGTGACGGGAGTGCCCCTGCTCGACCTGGAATACATCGAGGACGTGAACTGCGACACCGACATGAACGTCGTCATGACGGGCATGGGGCATTACGTCGAAGTGCAGGGCACGGCCGAGGGGGCGGCCTTCACCCGCACCGAAATGGACACACTGCTGCGCCTGGCCGACAAGGGCATTCGCGAGCTCATCACCCTTCAGCAGCACGCACTGTCCAGCCGCGTTCGCAGCCCGAAGGGGTGAGCGCCGTGGCGGTCGCAAGAATCGTCCTGGCCTCCAACAACCGGGGCAAGCTGGCCGAACTTCAAGCCATGCTCGCGCCGCTTGGGATCGAGCTGGTGCGCCAGGCAGATCTGGGCATATCCGAGGCCGAGGAGCCGCACCGCACCTTCGTGGAGAACGCACTGGCCAAGGCCCGGCACGCGGCGCAAGCGAGCGGACTGCCGGCCCTGGCCGACGACGCAGGCCTGTGCGTGGAGGCGTTCGGCGGCCTGCCGGGCGTCGACACCGCCTTCTACGCGACGCAGTTCGGCTACGCCAAGAGCGACGACAACAACGTGCGCGCGCTGCTGGAGCAACTGCGGGGCGAACCCAACCGCCGCGCGGCGCTGGTGAGCACGTTGGTGGCGGTGCGCACACCCGATGATCCGGAGCCCCTGATTGCCGTGGGCCGGGTGGCCGGCGAGATCGCCGCTGAGCCGGTCGGCAGTAACGGATTCGGTTTCGACCCGGTGATGTTCATCCCGGCATTCGGCCAGACCTTTGCACAGTTGCCGGTCGAGGTGAAAAACGCCAACAGCCATCGCGGCCAGGCGGCGCGGCAGATGATGGGCCTGATGAAAGAGCGCTGGCTGTGAACGTCAAGGACGTCCAGCACTACCTGCGCCCGGGCAGCCTGCAACTGTCATCGCTGCCGCCGTTGTCGTTGTATGTGCACCTGCCGTGGTGCCTGAAGAAGTGCCCCTATTGCGACTTCAATTCGCATGAGTTGCGCGGTGCCGGCGGCGCGCCGGGCGAGCTGCCCGAGCAGCGTTACCTCGACGCGCTGATGGCCGACCTGGAGGCTGCGCTGCCGCTGGTGTGGGACCGCACGATTCACAGCATCTTTATCGGCGGCGGCACGCCCAGCCTGTTTTCGCCGCAGGCCATCGACCGCCTGGTGGGCGACATCCGCGCACGCCTGCGGCTGGATGCCGATTGCGAAATCACGCTCGAGGCCAACCCGGGCACCTTCGAGAAAGACCGGTTCCGGGCGTTTCGCGGCGCGGGCGTGACACGCCTGTCGGTGGGCGTGCAGAGCTTCAACGACGCGCATCTGAAGGCGCTGGGTCGGGTGCATGACAGTGCGCAGGCGATGGCCGCGGTGGAAGAGGCGGCGCAGGCCTTCGACACCTACAACCTGGACATCATGTATGCCTTGCCTGGCCAGACGCTGGAACAAGTGGAGCAAGACGTTACGCGGGCGCTGGCTTTCGAGCCACCGCACATTTCGATCTATCACCTGACGATCGAGCCCAACACCTACTTCGCGAAGTTTCCGCCCAAGGTGCCCGAGGACGACGCGGCCTACGCCATGCTCGACCGCATCACCGAAATGACGCAGGGCGCCGGCATGGACCGATACGAAATCTCCGCCTACGCCAAACCCGGCCACCGCTGCTGGCACAACCTCAATTACTGGCAGTTCGGCGACTATCTGGGCATCGGCGCCGGGGCCCACAGCAAGCTGAGTTTTGCGCACCGGATCGTGCGGCAGGTGCGTCTGCGCGAGCCCAGGCTGTACATGGACGGCGCGCTGGCAGGCCAGGCCCTCGCGCAGGACGACGAAGTCACGCGCGCCGACCTGCCCTTCGAGTTCATGCTCAATGCGCTGCGCCTGAAGGAAGGCTTTGCGCTGCCGCAGTTTTCAGAACGCACGGGGCTGGCATTGACCGCAATCCATCAGGGCCTGGACGAGGCCGAGAAGAAAGGGTTGATCGAGCGAGACTTCGCGCGCGTCTGGCCGACGGTGCGGGGCTTCGATTTCCTCAGTGATTTGCAGGCGGTGTTCCTGCCAGGCTAATTTTTGCTGCGCCGCAATATGCGTTCTTTGCATGCCCGGCCTCGCAATCGGCATTTGCGCTCGGAGCGCCGCGCTCCTAGAGTGTGGGGGCTAAAAGGATTCCCATGAACGCCGCTACCGATCTCCCGTGCAGCCAGGTCGACTCCCTGTTGGCCCTGGCCGCCAACCGACTGCCTGCCACCACCATGCCCGCCTTCGAGGTATTCGCGCGCGAATATTTTCGTCAGGTCGACTCCGCCGACCTGGCGGAACGCACACCGGCAGACCTGCTAGGCGCCTTGCTGGCCCACCAGGAACTGGGCGCGCAGCGCCCCAGCGCAAAGGCCGTAGTGCGCGTCTGCAGCCCGGTCGCCACACAGGACGGTTGGGGGTCGCGCCACTCGGTTGTCCAGATCGTCAATGACGACATGCCGTTCCTGGTCGATACGGTGACGATGGAAATCAACCGCCAGGGCCTGATGCTCCACTTGATCGTGCACCCCGTGCTGGCTGTCCGACGCGACGCCAGCGGTGCGCTGCTTTCGGCCCTGCCGCTCGCCCAGGCACCGGATGCGCCGCGCGAATCGTGGATGCACGTTGAATTCGACCGCCTGCTCGACCCCGACCAGCGGGGCGCACTGACCGCCGGCATCGAGCGCGTGCTGGGCGACGTGCGCGCCGTGGTGCAGGACTGGCCGGCCATGCTGAACCGGATGAAACAGGCCGAGGCGGAACTCGCGGTGGCCCCGGCCAATCTGCCGCGTGCCCAGGTCGACGAAAGCTGCGCCTTCCTGAAGTGGCTGGAGGAGGGCCGCATCACGCTGCTGGGTTATCGGCAGCACGATCTGGTGGACGAGGCCGGTGAGGCCGCGTTGCAGGTCGTGCCGGGCAGCAGCCTGGGCGTGCTGCGCGAAGTCGATCTGGAACGACTGTCGGCGAGCTTCGCCGCTGTGCCAGCGGCCCGCCGCGCGCTGGCACGGTCCCCGCTGCCGATGCTGGTGGTGACCAAGGCCAACACCCGCTCCACCGTCCACCGCGCCGGCTATACCGACTACGTCGGCGTCAAGCGCTATGACGGCAATGGCTCTGTGATCGGTGAGCATCGCTTCATCGGCCTCTTCACTTCCAGCGCCTACAGTGCGCGCGTCCTTGAAACCCCCCTGCTGCGGGGCAAGGTGGAAGCGATCGCGGCGCGTGCCGGCTTCGCACCGGGTGGGCATATGGCCAAGGCCCTGGACCATGTGCTGGAAACCTTCCCGCGCGATGGCTTGTTCCAGATTATCGATGACGAGCTGTACGAGATCGCGCTGGGTATCGTCTCGCTCGGCGAGCGTCAGCGTCTGCGCCTGTTTCTGTGGCGCGACCCGTTCGACCGGTTCATTTCCTGCCTGGTCTATGCGCCGCGCGAGGCGTATTCCACCGACTTGCGGATCAAGTTCCAGCGCATCCTGCTGGCGGCGTTCGACGGTAGCAGTGCCGATTTCGATGTGGCCCTGGGCGAAACCATGCTGGCCCGTATCCACTTCAATGTGCGCACCCATCCCGGCAAGGTGCCGGCGTTCGATCGCGCGGCGATCGAGCAGCAGCTGGCCCTGGCGGCAAGGCGCTGGGACGACGAACTGCGTGATGCGCTGATCGGCGCCAACGGCGAGGCGCAGGGCCTTGCGTTGTTCAGGCGCTGGGGTGTGGCGTTTCCCGGTGCCTATCGTGAGCGCGTTGGCGCGCGCAGCGCCGTTCCCGATGTGCAGAGACTGGCGGGTTTGTCGCCGCAGGAGCCGCTGGCGCTATGGCTTTACCGGCCCGAAGGGGCAGGTGCTGGCGAGGTGGGCCTGAAGGTGTATCGCCTGGGCGCGCCGCTGGTGCTGTCCGACAGCCTGCCGATGCTCGAGCACATGGGCGTGCGCGTGCTGGCCGAATCCAACTTCCAGATCGGCGGCCTGGCGGGCGCCGATGGCGCCATTGCCATGCACGACTTCGCGCTGCAGGCGCCGCTTGCCGATGACAGCGATCCCGAGGCCGTGGCCCGCCTGTTCGAGGATGCTTTCGCGCGGGTGTTCCGCGGCGAGGTGGAAAGCGACGATTTCAACCGGCTGGTGCTGCTTGCTGGCCTGGCTGCAGATGAAATCGTGGTGTTGCGGGCCTACGCCAAATATCTCAAGCAGATCGGCTTTGCCCAGTCACAGGCCACCATCTCGGCCACGCTGGCGGCGCATCCACGCATGGCGCGGATGCTGGTCAAACTGTTCAAGCTGCGCTTTGACCCGGAGCACCGCGACGAGCAGGGGGCGGCGGCCCAGGTCAACGCCCTGGAAGCGGCGCTGGAGAAAGTCAGCAACCTGTCCGAAGACCGGGTGCTGCGCCAACTGCTAGCGCTGGTGCAGGCCACCCTGCGCACCAACTTCTGGCGCACCGGGCTTGGCGCTTCGGGCGCGGCCGGGCTGCGCCGCAGTTACCTCAGCCTCAAGTTCGATTCGGCCGCCGTGCCGGGCCTGCCGCAGCCTCGACCGCTGTACGAGATCTTTGTGTATTGCCCGCGCTTCGAGGGCATCCACCTGCGCGGCGGCAAGGTAGCGCGCGGTGGCCTGCGCTGGTCCGATCGGCCTGACGATTTCCGCACCGAAGTGCTGGGCCTGGTCAAGGCGCAGATGGTCAAGAATGCGGTGATCGTTCCGTCCGGAGCTAAAGGCGGATTCGTCTGCAAGATGATGCCGAAAGAAGCGACGCGTGAAATGATCGCGGCCGAAGGCGAGGCGGTTTACAAGCTGTACATCAACGGATTGCTGGATCTGACCGACAACCGCGTGCGTGGCGCCGTCGTTGCGCCAGCCGAGACGATCTGTTACGACGAGGACGACACC